>NZ_VIKY01000218.1:0-15846 GCF_009711925.1 Dolichospermum sp. UHCC 0352
AAACTGGGATAACTGAGGGATATAGACTGAAACTCTCTATAGAATCTCCGCGTCTTTAGACCGGAGAGTGTCAACTAAATCCTATGGTTTTCTGGAAAAACTTTCATAAGACCTCTGCATCCTTCCTATCTGCCCTGGAACGTGCCAGACTATCAATAGCATCCCCTAAGGCTGTAGTCAGACCTTTGCGGGTTTGAGCGTGATTTTCTTGCTCTAGTTTCAAAGCTTGTAATAAATAATCACGTTCTTGAATAACTTCTAATAATTGAGTTTGTAACTCTTCTATAGAATTAAATTGGGCAATTTGTTGCTGAATAGCTGTGGTGCTGTCAGTACCTATTTCAGTATTGACACCTAAAAATTTTTGTTCTTCAGCTTTTACAGATGCTATGGCTTCCTGGTGCATTTTCGTATCTGCACGTCGTTGCTCTGCTTCGGTATTATAAAGTTGTCGCCATTTTTGCGAACTTTCCCAAGCTTCATCTCGTTCACGCTGAAATTTCGTCATCTGTTGTGTCAGAGACTGAATTTCGGCTAACCATTTTTGTGTTAAATGGGTGGAGTTATCAATATTTTCGGTCATTATTTTAGTTAAGTGTAGTTAATAGTTCAGGAGGATGAGCAGGAGGGGAAGGAGTTGCTTTAGGAACAGTTGTTTATCAAAATACAGGCAAAATAATGTAGAATATACCCCATCTACCTATAAAAAATTATCTAATTCATGATTAAGGCACTAAAACTACCCCAGAAATTAATGCTGCTTGGTTCAGGTGAACTAGGAAAAGAATTTGTAATTGCTGCTCAACGTTTAGGCAATTATATCATTGCTGTGGACAGATATGCCGATGCTCCGGCGATGCAGGTGGCTGATTGTGCAGAAGTTATCTCTATGCTGAGTGCTGATGATTTAGAAGCAGTCGTAAATAAACATCAGCCCGATTTTATTATTCCTGAAATTGAAGCAATTAGAACTGAAAAATTACAAGAATTTGAGCAAAGAGGAATTACAGTTATTCCCACAGCAGCGGCGACTAACTACACGATGAACCGCGACAGAATTAGAGAATTAGCACATCAAGAATTAGGAATTAGAACTGCTAAATATGGTTATGCTGTTACTTTAGAAGAATTAATTATCATTTCCGAAGAAATTGGTTTTCCTAATGTTGTAAAACCTGTGATGTCATCTTCAGGAAAAGGTCAATCTGTAGTTAATGACAGCAGCGAAGTCGCAAAAGCTTGGAATTATGCCATTTCTAATTCTCGTGGTGATAGCCAAAAGGTAATTGTTGAAGAATTCATTAATTTTGAAATTGAAATTACTTTACTGACAATTAAACAATGGAACGCACCCACAATTTTTTGTAATCCCATTGGCCACCGTCAAGAAAGAGGAGATTATCAAGAATCTTGGCAACCCGCAGCTATTTCTGAAGATAAAATTTTAGCATCTCAAGAAATTGCCAAAAAAGTTACTGATGCTTTGGGTGGTGCGGGAATTTTTGGTGTTGAGTTTTTCATTACTAAAGATGAAGTGATTTTTTCGGAACTGTCTCCTCGACCTCATGATACAGGAATGGTGACATTAATTTCTCAGAATTTGAATGAATTTGAATTACATCTCCGAGCCATTTTAGGTTTACCAATTCCCCATATTGAACAGTTAGGATTTTCAGCAAGTGCGGTAATTTTAGCTGCCGAAAAGTCTGATTCTATTACTTTTACTGGTGTAGCTGAAGCTTTAGCCGAAAAAGATGTAGATATTAAGTTATTTGGTAAACCTACGGCTCATCCTTATCGTCGTATGGGGGTAGCTTTAGCAAAAGGTGGGGATATTTCCGAAGCTAGAGAAAAGGCTACAAAAGCAGCTAGTCAGGTGAAAATAAATTGATATATTTATTTTTAATATTGAAACTATATCATGACAACAAACAAAACTTTCGTCCCTGCTGCTTTAACAATTGCCGGTTCTGATAGTGGTGGGGGTGCGGGAATTCAAACCGATTTACGGACTTTTGCTTTTCACTGCGTCCACGGAACAAGTGCTATTACCTGCATTACAGCCCAAAATACTGTAGGAGTCAGCAGGGTTGATGCGATCGCATCCGATGCTGTTGTCGCCCAAATTCAGGCGGTTGTAGAGGACATTGGCGTACAATCTGCAAAAACGGGAATGTTACTTAACCAAGAAATTATCTTGGCTGTAGCCCAGCAAATAGCAGCTTATAAAATTAATAATTTAGTAGTTGATCCTGTGATGGTATCACGCACAGGAGCGCAATTAATTGATGATGATGCCGTGCAAACTTTACGGAATACTCTGATTCCCTTAGCATCTATTATTACTCCAAATCGCTATGAAGCGCAGATTTTAAGCGGGTTAGAAATTACTTCTTTAGCAGATATGCAAGCAGCAGCGGCAATTATGCACAGGGAATTGGGAGTAAAGGCTGTTTTAGTCAAGGGTGGAGGAATGTCTGGAAATTTGCGGGGTGTTGATGTTTGGTTTAATGGAGAAAAATTGCAGATTTTGAGAACGAAACAGGTAGAGACAAAAAATACTCATGGCACAGGTTGTACTTTATCAGCGGCCATTGCTGCTAACCTAGCTTTAGGTAAAGACCTCTGGACAGCAGTACAAGCCGCAAAAGAATATGTTACAAATGCTCTTACCTATTCTCTAGATATTGGCAAAGGACAAGGACCAGTAGGCCACTTTTTCCCATTATTGATCAAATAAACCAATTTTTTAAAAAGTCGTATTAATCACATATAATTAGTTACTATACTGATAGGTTTAATTATTTAATCCCAGAAATACGCAGAAAAATAGTTACGGGCATTTTTCCCTTATTTTTGGGCATAATTTCATCAATAACTATATTCTGCTCCTGATTATCCTTACTCTAACTACTGTATTTTGATACTAAAATATCCATGGAAACAACTACAGGATCTAATTATAGTCAACCACCTAACAACTACCCTCCCTCTGTTCCCCTTTGGGTTTACCGAGAATTGACAGCGGAGTTACAAGCAGTACAATCTAAACTAAATGTAGTTACTAGTCATAATCAAAAATTATCCCAGGAAAATCAACAACTGCGTCAAGAAATAACTAAAGTTATTGAATCTTGCTTAGAACTAAAAAAATTAGTTGAGACTTCAGCACCCAGCCCTCCCGCACCACCGTGTCCTCATAACGAGGAAGAATATCTACCTCAACCTACACCCCGTAATCATCAGGAGGTGAGATATACAAATAAGCCAACCGTGACAACAGCACCTCCACGACAACAGCCTACTACCCCTCGTCGAAAAGCAGTAATAAAAGCTACACCTCCCCAAAACGGTCGTCAGGAGTCTGTTACACCAACAAAAGATGTTAATTTTCCAGTATCAGAAAAAGTATTGATAGAAGAAAAGAAAGTCCGTTATTCTCCTAATCCTCAGTCTCAGACAAAAGGATTAAATGGGTTATGGCTAGTAATTACTATTATATTCATTATGCTAACTGGTTTTGCGGCTGGATATTTAATTGTCCGTCCTTTATTCCAAAATCAGATTCAACCTGCAACAATTAAAAATTAAAAAAAATTAACTAGTTTAGTCATCTAAAGCTGAATCAACCTATTAGTAAGAAACTTATATTTGTACCGAGATTTGAACTTTTACGAAATCACGAAAAACCTAGACGTGTAGGGGTTTAGCACTGCTAAACCCCTACCTATGAAAATTGACAGAAAATTACCTATCAACAGAACCCATGATTACGTCAATACTACCAAGAATAACAACGATATCCGCAACCTTCATTCCCCGCAGTAAATGAGGAAGAATCTGCAAATTGTTGAAATCTGCGGCGCGGATTTTCCAGCGCCAAGGGAAAACATTATTTTCACCAACTAAATAAATTCCCAATTCTCCTTTTCCACTTTCGACGCGGGAGTAAATTTCACCTTTGGGAACTTTGAAAGTAGGAGAAACTTTTTTAGCAACGTATTGATAATCAAAAGCATCCCATTCAGATTTTTTTCCAGCCATTATCCGTTTCGCTTCCAGGTTTTCGTAGGGTCCTCCGGGTAATCCTGCAATAGCTTGGCGAATGATTTTTACAGATTCGCGCATTTCTCGCATCCGTACCATGTAACGAGCAAGACAATCACCAACGGTTTCCCACTGAACATCCCAATCGAAATCATCGTAACATTCGTAGTGGTCAACTTTCCGTAAATCCCATTTCACCCCAGAAGCGCGTAACATTGGTCCAGAAAGTCCCCAGTTAATCGCTTCTTCACGGGTAATAGTTCCCAAACCCTCAATGCGGCGGCGGAAAATGGGGTTATTGGTAACTAAACGTTCATATTCATCAACTTTAGGGATAAAATAGTCGCAGAAATCTAAACACTTATCTACCCAACCATAGGGTAAATCAGCAGCAACACCACCCACGCGGAAGTAGTTGTGATTTACCATGCGGTAGCCAGTGGCGGCTTCCCACAGATCATAAATCATTTCCCGTTCCCGGAATTGGTAGAAAAAGGGTGTTTGCGCGCCCACGTCAGCGAGGAACGGACCAAACCATAATAGGTGGTTAGCAATGCGGTTTAGTTCCAGCATAATCACGCGGATATAGCTGGCGCGTTTGGGTACGGTGATACCTGCTAATTTTTCCGGTGCGTTGACTGTCACCGCCTCATTAAACATCCCCGCAGCGTAGTCCCAACGGCTGACGTAGGGAACGTACATGATTGTCGAACGGTTTTCGGCAATTTTCTCCATTCCCCGGTGTAGGTAGCCTATGACTGGTTCACAGTCAACGACATCTTCACCGTCTAAGGTCATAATTAGTCGCAAAACCCCGTGCATTGAGGGGTGGTGAGGTCCCATATTTAGCACCATTGGTTCGGTGCGGGTTTCTATTCTACTCATAGATTTGCTGTTCTCCCGTTGTGGATGTTGTAAATTGACCCGCTAAGATTAACCTGCTGCGATTGTTATTGTCTGCCAAAATTTAGCTTATAGGGATAATTTCTAGATTATCTCTACAGGGTGACGTTGGAGAGAGAATAGCAGAGTCGGTTTTGGACTTGATGTTTTATTTTGTGCCGCTACTTCAATTATTATAGGGAAGCTTGATATATCAGGGATTGAGAATCTGGATTTTTTTCATGTACCTGGGGGGTGTGGGAATGGGGAGAAATCTTCGCGGTTTGGATGACTAAACTAAAATTGTATCAAGGTCTTGGTGATTTTGCTGGTAGTTAAGATAGATTTAATTTATAATTACTCTAATTAATATCTATGGTTAAATCTTAGCTCACGCAGAGGCGCTACAGGCACGGAGGAAGAGAAACGGAGTTTTTTCAGGGGTGTGATTTAGTTATGAATTATTTACAAGTTTATTTTCAGGAAGTTAATCAAGTTTATCAAGGTCAAAATGCTACTGAACATAGTTATCGTCCTGCTTTGAAGAGGTTAATGGAGTCTTTAGATTCTGGTATTCAAGCTATTAATGAACCCAAACGAATAGCTTGCGGTGCGCCGGATTTTGTGGTAAGGAATGGTGTTTTGGAAGTTGGTCATATTGAAGCTAAAGATATTGGTGTTTCTCTCAAGAAAGTAGAAAAAACTTCACAAATGGGGCGTTATTTTCAGGCTTTAGGTAATTTGATTTTAACTGATTATTTAGAGTTTCGCTGGTATATTCAAGGAGAATTAAAATTAACTGCTTCTTTAGGAACTTTTGATAAAAACAAAAAAATCAAAGTTGATAAAGAAGGAATACAAGCAGTTGATCAACTTTTACAGCAATTTTTATTAGCTAAAGTTCCCCAAGTCACGACACCCAAGGATTTAGCTAAACGTATGGCTAGTTTAGGACAATTGATGAGAGATGCAATTAAAACGGCTTTACAGGATGTAAATCATGGGGGAATGTTACGTCAGCAGTTGGAGTCATTTCAACGAGTATTAATTAAGGATTTAACCGTTGAACAATTTGCAGATATGTACGCCCAAACTATTTGTTATGGGTTATTTGCAGCACGGTGTAATACTGATAATCCTCATACTTTTTCACGGGAAACAGCAGCTTTTAAATTACCGAAAACTAACCCATTTTTAAGAAGTATTTTTGGACAAATAGCCGGACCTGATTTAGATGATAGAATTAGTTGGGCTGTGGATAATTTAGCGAATATTCTGCAACAAACGGAAATGGCAGAAATTCTCCAGGATTTTGGTAAACGTACCCGCAGAGAAGACCCTGTTGTGCATTTTTATGAGACGTTTTTGGCAGAATATGACCCCAAAATGCGAGAATCAAGAGGGGTTTATTATACTCCTGAACCTGTGGTTAATTATATTGTTAAAAGTGTAGATTATATTCTCAAGCATAAGTTTAATATTAGTAAAGGTTTAGCAGATTCTAAAAAGATTAAAATTCCTAATCCCAATGGTGAGGGAACTATCGAAACTCATCAAGTTTTGATTTTAGATCCTGCGGTGGGGACGGGAACTTTTATGCACAGTGTAATTGATTTTATTTATGATAAGTTTAAAAATCAAAAGGGGATGTGGTCAAGTTATGTGAGTCAACATTTATTACCCCGATTATTTGGTTTTGAATTGTTGATGGCACCTTATACTGTAGCACATATAAAATTAGTTTTACAGTTGCAAGAATTGGGTTATGATTTTAGTTCTGAGGAAAGGTTGAGGATTTATTTAACAAATACTTTACAAGAGGCTTTTCAGATTCCTGCTGCTGATGGTTTTATGAACAGAATTAGAGATGAAGCAGAAGCAGCAAAGGATATAAAACAAGATGTTCCTGTGATGGTAATTTTAGGAAATCCTCCTTATTCTTATGAATCTATAAATACTGACCCTTGGATTGTGGGATTAGTTAGAGATTATTATCAAGTAGACGGTAAACCTTTAGGAGAAAGAAACCCGAAAGGATTATTAGATGATTATGTAAAGTTTATCCGTTTTGCTCAACATCGAGTATCAGAAACGGGTTATGGTATTGTGGCTTTAATTACGAATCATGGTTATTTAGATAATCCCACTTTTCGGGGAATGCGTCAAAACTTGATGCAAACTTTTGATGAGATTTATGTTTTAGATTTACATGGTAATAGTAAGAAGAAAGAAGTTTGTCCTGACGGTTCACCAGACAAAAATGTTTTTGATATTCAGCAAGGTGTAGCAATCAGTATTTTTATTAAATATGAAAATAGTCAGCAAAAGTTAGCAACGGTTTATCATGCTGATTTATGGGGTACGAGGGAGGTTTATGAAAATAAGGAGTTGGTTGGAGGTAAGTATCATTGGTTAGCGGAAAATGATATTAGTTCAACTGATTGGAAAATTGTCAAACCTGAAGCTAAATTTTATTTATTTAACCCTCAAAATACCAGTTTATCATCAGAGTATGAACAAGGATGGAAAGTTATTGATATCATGCTAGTGAATGCTGCTGGTATAAAAACCCATAGAGATCATTTTGCTATTGATTTTGAGGAGGAAAGCATTACTCAAAAATTTAGAGAATTGCGAGAAACTAATTTATCTAATGAAGACTATAGCAATAAATATAATATTCACGATCATCAAGATTGGCGATTAGATAAAGTCCGTCAATTAATTCGCTTAGATAACCAATGGAAAGATAAAATAATTAGTTGTTTATATCGCCCTTTCGATTGGCGTTACTGCTATTATAGTGATCTAATAATGGATAGACATAGACGAGAATTACTTGATCATGTTTTTAGAAAAGATAACTTATGTTTAGGTTTAGGTCGTCAAGGAATTGCTGTAAATGATCCTATATGGTCTTTGGTATCAGTTGCGAACCAACCTATTGATACTAATATTTTTAGAAGAGGTGGAGTTAATATTTTCCCTCTTTACCTTTACCCAACAGATACCCCAACTTTATTTGATTCTATCCCAACTAATACACCTAGAGGACGTAAACCGAATTTATCCCCAGAATTTATTAGTGAATTTTCCCAAAAACTAGATTTAGAATTTATGTTTGATGGAAAAGGAGATAAAAAACAAACCTTTGGACCAGAGGATATTTTTAATTACATTTACGCTATCTTTCATTCTCCTAACTACCGTCAACGTTACGCTGAATTTTTAAAGATTGATTTTCCGCGTGTTCCTTTAACTTCCAATTCTGCGCTTTTCTGGGAATTAGTAATCAAAGGTGATAAATTAGTTAAATATCATTTAATGAAAGAAACAGGAACAGAAATTTCTACCTATCCTATTCCTGGTTCTGATATTGTGGAACAAGTTAAATATAATGAAAATCATCAACAAATTTGGATAAATGCTGAACAGTATTTTGATCAAGTTCCGCAACAAATCTGGAATTTTTACATTGGGGGTTATCAAGTTTGTCAAAAATGGCTAAAAGATAGAAAAGGAAGAGAATTGAATTTTGATGATATTAGCCATTATCAAAATATTATTTCTATCATATCGGAGACTGTAAAGATTATGGAAGATGTTGATAAAATCATTGATAAATATGGTGGTTTTCCGTTAGAATAGAATGCTGCAAAAGTAGGGGTTTAGCATTGCTAAACCCCTACAATTAAATACTAATTACCAATAAGTTTATAATGCAATCAGATTTACAAACACCCCTAGATTTAGAAGAAGTTACATTTTCTCATATTCCCGTTCTCAGTCAAGAAGTGATTACAGGTTTAAATATCCAACCTGGTGGAAATTATTTAGATTTAACCGTTGGTGGTGGTGGTCACAGTCGCTTAATATTAGAAACTGCTGAAGATGTGAAAATTACCGCAGTTGACCAAGATGAAGATGCTTTAAAAGCCGCAAAAGAGAATTTATCAGAATTTGGAGATAGAGTCAAATTTATTCATAGCAACTTTGCCAATTACCAATTTATCGAAAATAGTTATGATGGAATTTTAGCCGATTTAGGAGTAAGTTCCTATCATTTAGATAATCCAGAACGAGGTTTTAGTTTTAGAAATACCGCAAATTTAGATATGCGAATGAACCAACAACAATCCCTCACCGCTGGAGATATTATAAATGAATGGGACGAAAAAGAATTAGCAGATATTTTCTTTAAATATGGTGAAGAGAGACTTTCGAGAAGAATAGCCAGAAGAATAGTTGAGAAACGCCCATTTGATACTACTACAGAATTAGCAAATGCGATCGCATACTCCGTCCCCCCTAAATACCGACATGGGAGAATTCACCCCGCAACTCGTGTTTTTCAAGCCTTACGAATTGCTGTCAACGACGAATTAAAAGTCCTAGAAACCCTCATAGAAAAAGCCCCAAACGCCCTGATTCCTGGGGGAAGAATCGCCATAATCAGCTTTCACAGCTTAGAAGACAGACCAGTTAAACATGGTTTGAGAAATTCGCCATTATTGAGGATATTGACAAAAAAACCCATAATTGCCACAGAAGAAGAAATAAAACAAAACCCCCGTTCTCGTTCTGCTAAATTGAGAATAGCAGAAAAGAAAAACATAGATAATTGACACCCTTAAACTCCTTCTTCCTTTGCTCCTTCTTCCTTTGCGCCTTTGCTCCTTAGCGCCTTTGCGCGAAACCTTAATCTAGATTTCCCATGCAAAACACCCTCCGTCACCGTCGCCAAAAACTAGCAGAAATCATAGACTTTCCCGCCATTCTCTGGTCTGGTGATAGCAGTCCCCGCAACTTCCCAGCCAATACCTTCCCCCACCGCGCCAATAGCCATTTCCTCTATTTCGCCGGAATTCCTCTCGAAAATGCCGTCATTCGCCTAGAAAGTGGCAAGCTACAACTATTTATAGATGACCCCCACCCCAGTAGCGCCCTGTGGCATGGAAAAACCCCCAGCCGAGAAGAAATTGCTGCCAAAATAGGCGCAGATGAAGCCAAAACCATGGCAGAATTAGGAAATTATTTAGAAAATGTGGCGACTCTTCCTGTACAAGATGCAACTACTTGGACACAGCAAACCCAACTTTTAAATCGCCGGATTTTACCAAAAAATCCCCTGTCAGGAATTGATTTAGAATTAGCAAAAGCCATTGTTTCCCTGCGACTTACCCACGACGAAGCCGCCTTGGTAGAATTACGTAAAGCTGCGGCAGTGAGTGTAACAGCCCACAAAGCCGGAATGGCGGCAACACCTTCAGCTAAACTCGAAGCCGAAGTCCGTGCCGCAATGGAAGCAGTAATTATGGGTGAAAATATGACCACTGCCTACACCAGTATTGTGACAGTTCATGGTGAAGTTTTACACAATAATCATTATTACCATTCCCTGCAATCAGGAGGTTTACTTTTAGCTGACGTAGGTGCGGAAACCGCGACGGGTTGGGCTGCGGATATTACCCGCACTTGGCCTATTTCTGGGAAGTTTTCATCTACCCAAAGAAATATTTATGATATTGTTTTAGCTGCCCATGATACTTGTATTCAAAATATAGCTCCTGGTGTAGAATATGCAGATATTCATCTATTAGCAGCAACTACAATTGCTGAAGGTTTAGTAGATTTAGGAATTTTACGAGGTAAACCAGAAGATTTAGTAAAAATGGATCTTCATGCTTTATTTTTTCCCCACGGAATTGGGCATCTTTTAGGTTTAGATGTTCATGATATGGAAGATTTGGGAGACATTGCCGGCTATGATCAAGGAAGAAGCCGAAGTAGTCGTTTTGGTTTAAGTTATTTACGGTTAAATCGTCCCTTGCGTGCAGGAATGTTAGTGACAATTGAACCAGGATTTTATCAAGTTCCCGCAATTTTAAATGATCCAAAAACTCGTTCTCAATATCAAGATTTAGTCAATTGGGAACGATTAGCACAATTTTCAGATGTGAGGGGAATTCGCATTGAAGATGATGTATTAGTTACAGAATCAGGAAGTGAGGTTTTAACAGCCGCATTACCAAATCAAGCCAGTGCTATTGAAGATTTAGTTGCTTGTTAAATATGGTATGCTAAAAAACGTGAATTTATTAAAAATGCTTCCGGAACAACCAGAGCCTATTTTATTAGCCCAGATTTTTGCCAAGCTTACCTCTCTTGGTCGTATTCACAATGCTTCTACAACCGTTGAACCCTCGTAATTTGACCAAGGTATTGTTGGGCGATCGCCTTTCTAGCAGCAGCAAAAGCAGCAGATTCTGGATTTTCAGAAGAAAGTTCATGAGCGATTCCTACGGAGCGCTTCGCTATCGCATCGGCATCGATCACTGGTAAATTAGATGCAGACAACTTGGTTAGACTAGATTTTCCCGATCCGTTAGCACCAGCAATGACAATTAACTCTGGCATATCTCATTGGATTTCTTCCAGAATTTCTTCGCTGCCATCTTCTCGTAACCGATATTCATATTTTCGGCCATCGGATTCCTCCCGTACCAACTTTTCCCCAATAGCGTGCATTCCTTGGCAAAATATTTGCATTTCTCACAGGAAGACGCATCTTTGTGTGATCCCAACCCACTGGATAAATTTTTACGCTATGCAATCAATCCTCAACAATTGCGAGCAGGAATCGAACTCTGGGTAGCCGCATTTCCTTCAGCACACAATTTCTTACCATCTCCACACAAAGCAGGTCAGATTGTCCCCACAATAGGCAATGCGATCGCCTCCAATCTTGGACAATCCGCCGAATATATTCATGTCCAATCAGCCAAAACTGATGAAGAAATTTATCAAACATTACTCGCCAGTGCTGCTATTCCTTTAGCATTTAAATCGCGCCAGATTGATGACAAGCATTATGTTGATGGTTGGCTAGGTGATAATGTCCCTCTCAAAGCCTTAGCAAATCGCGGTTGTACCCATGCGATCGTCATTCATTTAGGAAATGGTGAACTTTGGAATCGTCATGAATTTCCAAACCAAACAATAATTGAAATTCGTCCAACAGAAGATATGGGTGGTCTTAACAAATTACTAGATTTCAGTCCCGAACGGATTCAACTCTTGCAAAACCGAGGTTATCAAGATGCTAAACGGATTCTCGAACCAATTTTACAAACACTGATGATCAAGCGATCGCGCCAAGAAAGTTTTGCGCGGCTTCAGGAAACATCAAAGCGATTAAGAGACGATTCACCAATATATTAATTAAAACTGAATGATGAAACAGCCTTGGGGTGCGGTACAAATAAACAAGGCGCTGTGCGCTATTATTTCGGGTGTGGGGATAGGGATGATCTCCTGGGGGTGTAATGCTAATAACTCCCAGCTTCAAGAGACAAGATGGAATATATATAGAAATAATCGTTATGGTTTTGAGTTTCCTTATCCGAATACTTGGCAGCAATTAGGAAACCCAGACAACAGTGATGGTATTGCTTTAGTTTCACCAAACAAAAAAAACGTAGAAATTCGCGCTTATGCAAGTAAGCCTATATTAAAGTCCTTAACTGAAAATCCTCAGCCAGTCCCTAATTTTCGGACTCATCAGGGGTTTTCTGGGGTATTGGCTGTAGAAGCGGGGGAAAAGGTGACTGTGATTAAATTGACTATTAGCCAAGGGAACTTGGAGTATCACTGGCAAGGACAAAGCGGCAGCAAAGACTTTCAAAATTATTATCGGCTGTTTTACTACATTGCCCAGGAGTATAAAATTAGTCAGTAGTCAACTTAACGTAAATTGATGCCCCTTCCAGCCAGGGAATAAATTCCCTGTCTAAAAGTTAAAGTCGGTTAAAACCGACTGTTGGAGCATATTGACACTCTCAGGGAGCCAAGCCGCGCTCGTTTTACGCTTACCGGATGCTCTTATAAATAGGATAATTTTTGATTTTGAGTTAACCAGAGTGCGTTTTAACGCACTTTAGCTTTTAGACCAGAACTTAAGTTCCGGGCAGGAATGTTGCAGCCAAACAAATAAGCTATCCCTAGCCTAAGCAGCCAGTTTTACTCAGTGACTCGGTGACTCCTGCTGTAATTGATTCCTGTCTTAGTGAGAATTTAATGATGAAGAAGGGACACAAAACCTGGTAGATTTAGCTATCAGCGAGTAAAAACTGGTAAAGATGAAAGTCCTGGTAATTGGTGGTGATGGGTATTGCGGTTGGGCAACCGCGCTTTACCTTTCTAATCGAGGTTATGAAGTTGGAATTTTAGATAGTTTGGTGCGGCGACATTGGGATAATGAATTGGGTGTAGAAACTCTTACCCCAATCGCACCAATTCAGCAACGTCTCCAGCGGTGGCAGGATTTGACTAGCAAGTCTATTGATCTGTTTATCGGCGATATTACTAATTACGAGTTTCTGCACAAAGCCTTACACGAATTTCAACCAACTGCAATCGTGCATTTTGGTGAACAGCGTTCAGCGCCATTTTCCATGATTGACCGTGAACACGCTGTTCTTACCCAAGTCAATAATGTGGTTGGCACGTTGAACTTGCTGTACATTATGCGGGAGGATTTCCCAGATTGCCATTTGGTGAAATTGGGAACAATGGGTGAGTATGGAACTCCCAACATTGACATTGAAGAAGGATACATCACGATTGAACACAACGGCCGCAAGGATACTTTGCCCTATCCTAAGCAGCCTGGTTCTATGTATCACTTGAGCAAAGTCCATGATAGCCATAATATCCACTTTGCTTGCCGGATCTGGGGTTTAAGGGCTACAGACTTAAATCAAGGGATAGTTTACGGTGTCTTAACCGACGAAACGGGGATGGACGAACTGTTAATTAACCGCCTGGATTATGATGGCGTATTTGGTACAGCACTGAATCGCTTCTGTATTCAAGCAACTGTAGGACATCCCCTCACCGTCTACGGTAAAGGTGGACAAACTCGTGGCTTCTTGGATATTCGGGATACGGTGCGATGTATTGAATTAGCGATCGCTAATCCTGCCGAACCAGGAGAATTCCGTGTGTTTAACCAATTTACCGAACTATTTAGCGTCGGTGACTTGGCAATGATGGTGAAAAAAGCCGGTAACGCTATGGGACTGAATGTGGATATTAACCACATAGACAACCCCAGAGTGGAGAAGGAAGAACACTATTTCAACGCCAAAAACACCAAACTCTTGGATTTGGGTTTACAACCGCATTTACTCTCGGATTCTCTACTTGATTCACTATTAAACTTTTCCGTCAAGTATCAGCACCGAGTTGATCACAAACAAATTCTTCCCAAAGTCTCTTGGCATAGAAAATAGGTGACAGGTGACAGGTGACAGGTGACAGGTGACAGGTGATAGAAAGAGCGTAAGAGGCAACAGTAGATTAATTTTCCACTCCTGACTCCTAACTGCGCCCCTACCTCCTGACTTCTGACTCCTGACTCCTGACTCCTGACTCCTGACTCCTACCTCCTTCTTTTTATGAGAATTGCTCTATTTACAGAAACCTTCTTACCTAAAGTTGATGGCATCGTGACCCGCTTGCGCCATACTGTTGACCATTTACAACGTCATGGCAATCAAGTTCTGGTATTTGCCCCTGAAGGTGGCATCACTGAACATAAAGGCGCGAAAGTTTACGGAGTTAGTGGCTTTCCTTTGCCTCTCTATCCTGAGTTAAAAATGGCACTGCCTCGCCCGGCAATTGGTCATGCTTTGGAAGAGTTTAAACCAGATATTATTCATGTTGTTAATCCCGCAGTTCTGGGATTATCAGGGATTTTCTATAGTAAAGTTCTGAAAATTCCTTTAGTGGCTTCTTATCATACCCACTTGCCCCAATACCTGCAACATTACGGACTGGGAATGTTAGAAGGGTTACTTTGGGAGTTGCTTAAAGCTGGTCATAATCAGGCTGAGTTAAATTTGTGTACCTCTACGGCAATGGTAAAGGAACTTTCAGCCCATGGAATTGAAAGATGTGATTTATGGCAACGGGGAGTAGATACAGAATTATTTCATCCTGATTTAGTCAGTGCGGAAATGCGATCGCGCTTATCCCAAAATCATCCAGATAGCCCCTTGTTACTGTACGTTGGTCGTCTTTCTGCTGAAAAGGAAATCGAACGTATTAAACCAATTCTAGAAGCCATTCCTGATGCCAGATTAGCATTAGTCGGCGATGGACCCCACCGACAAACTTTGGAAAAACACTTTGCGGGGACAAATACTTATTTTGTCGGTTATCTGATGGGTAAAGAATTAGGTTCGGCTTTTGCCAGTGCTGATGCCTTTATTTTTCCTTCCCGCACAGAAACACTGGGATTAGTTCTGCTAGAAGCTATGGCCGCAGGGTGTCCTGTGGTAGCAGCCCGTTCTGGAGGTATCCCTGATATTGTTACAGATGGAGTTAATGGATATCTTTTTGATCCGCAAGCCGATATTCAAGAAGCGATTAATGCTACAATCCGTCTGTTGAAACAACGGGAGGAAATCACTATTATCCGCACAAATGCCCGTGCAGAAGCAGAAAAATGGGGATGGACATCGGCTACACAACAACTTGAAGATTATTATCAAAAAATAATCTTAAATAGTAGCAGGAGTCAGGAGTCAGGAGTCAGGAGTCAGAAGCGAGAATAAGAGGGCTGGCTTTTTCTCTAAATTTTCCACCTCATTCAATTGCATACAGCCAGGAATTTTTGCACCATTACCAGGCTGGCCGCAATGCTTATATATTAAGGGATTTTACCCAAGCGATCGCCCGCTTCAAATTAGCTCAAGTCATCGAACCGACAAATCAGGCTGTTCATATCCATTTAGAGCGCGCCTATAAGTACCAGCAAATACCGCCACCAAAGTCCTGGGATGGTGTTTGGACAATCATCACGAAATAGTCAGTTGTTCGTTGTCAGTAGGGGCGAAGCATTTGGAAGATAAA
>NZ_VIKY01000219.1:0-17344 GCF_009711925.1 Dolichospermum sp. UHCC 0352
AACCCAACCTACAAATCAAGGCTTTTTCCAATTTGGAGAAGGTATTGTTTAGACCCTGTCTCTTATACACATCTAGATGTGTATAAGAGACAGCCCCTACCTCCCCTACCTCCCCTACCTCCCTTACTCCCTGCCTCCGCAACAACCCGACGGTATAAGAAAAATATGGAACAAGGTTACTCAGACAAAGCATACCGTTGGAATCGGGAAGAATACTCTAGCAAACGCCGCTTTGTGGATATTTGGTCTTTTGTCTTGACCTTGATGTTCAAAATTTGGCGCTATAACAAAGCTTGGAGTTACTCCGGTGGTGTAACAGAATCTAAGCAAGCAGCTAGACGCAAAGCCCAAGCAATCTGGATTAGAACCACGTTTTTAGATTTGGGTCCGACTTTTATTAAGATTGGACAATTGTTTTCGACTCGTGCGGATATTTTCTCTGCTGAATATGTGGAGGAGTTATCTAAGTTACAAGATAGAGTCCCAGCATTTAGTTATGAACAGGTAGAAGGAATTATTGAGCAGGAATTAGGTAAGACTGTTCCCACACTTTTCCAAGATTTTGAACCTGTTCCCCTCGCTGCTGCTAGTTTGGGTCAAGTCCACAAGGCCACCTTGTATACTGGTGAGTCAGTAGTTGTCAAAGTCCAACGTCCAGGACTCAAAAAGCTGTTTGAAATTGACTTAGGCATTCTTAAAGGTATTGCCCGCTATTTTCAAAATCATCCCAAATGGGGACGCGGCAGAGATTGGATGGGTATATATGAAGAATGTTGTCGCATTCTCTGGGAAGAAATTGATTATCTGAATGAAGGACGCAATGCCGATACTTTCCGCCGGAATTTCCGCCCTTATGATTGGGTGAAAGTACCGAGGGTTTATTGGCGTTATGCTACTTCTAGAGTAATTACTTTGGAGTATGTGCCGGGGATTAAAGTTAGTCAGTATGATGCTTTAGATGCTGCGGGTGTAGATAGAAAAGCGATCGCTCGCTATGGCGCACAAGCCTATCTTCATCAACTTCTCAACAATGGTTTCTTCCACGCTGACCCCCACCCCGGTAATCTGGCAGTTAGTCCCGACGGGGCTTTGATTTTCTACGACTTCGGGATGATGGGAACAATTAAATCCAATGTCCGCGAAGGATTAATGGAAACGTTATTTGGTATCGCCCAAAAAGACGGCGATCGGGTGGTAAAATCTCTAGTTGATTTAGGAGCGCTTGCCCCAGTTGATGACATGGGACCAGTCCGTCGTTCAGTCCAGTTTATGCTGGATCACTTCATGGATAAGCCCTTTGAAAATCAATCAGTGGCAGCCATCAGTGAAGACTTGTATGAACTCGCTTATGATCAACCATTTAGATTTCCAGCCACTTTTACCTTCGTCATGCGTGCCTTTTCTACCCTCGAAGGCGTTGGTAAAGGTCTAGATCCAGAATTTAACTTTATGGAAGTTGCCCAGCCTTATGCAATGCAGCTTATGACAGATAACAGTAGTTCTGAGGGGAATAGTTTCTTGAATGAATTAAGTCGTCAAGCAGTCCAAGTCAGTAGCACTGCTTTAGGATTACCACGAAGATTAGAAGATACCCTAGATAAAATAGAACGTGGTGATATCCGGCTGCGAGTTCGCTCCGTCGAAACTGAACGCCTGATCCGGCGACAGAGTAATATACAACTGGCAATAAGTTATGCTCTTATTATCAGTGGTTTTACAATTGCCGGCACAATTCTCCTAGTTAGCCATTATGTCTGGTTAGCAAGCTTTATTGGTTTAATTGCCGCATCAGTTTCATTCATGCTGATTCGGTTGCTTTTACGCCTCGACCGTTATGATCGGATGTATTAATTAATTGTTCACGAAAAATCTATGAAACTTGAATCTACCGGTTGTACAGATCCGGGGCTTATTCGTGCTTATAATCAAGATTCCTACTATATTGATCCCACAGGGCGATTCTTTATAGTTGCTGACGGTATGGGTGGTCATGCAGGAGGAGAAGAGGCTAGTCGCATCGCTACTGCCGAAATTTGTGCATATCTAGAGCAAAATTGGCAATCCCCCGAATCTTCCTCAAAACTCCTAGAACAAGCTTTATCCACTGCAAATAAAGCCATAGTTCAAGATCAGCACAATCATCCTGAACGTGCTGATATGGGAACGACAGCCGTAGTAGTAGTTATCCGTCCAGATGAATTACCTGTATGCGGTCATGTTGGTGATTCCCGTCTCTACCGTCTGCGAGAATCACAATTACAACAAATTACAGAAGACCATACATGGATTGCCAAAGCCATGAAAATCGGTGATATTACTCTTGATGAAGCTAGGGTTCATCCCTATCGTCATGTTTTATCCAGTTGTTTAGGCAGAGAAGACCTCAACCACATTGATATTCAGCAACTAACTCTGGAAAATGGCGATCGCTTACTGCTCTGTAGTGATGGACTTACAGAAGAACTTATAAATCCACAAATTCTTGGATACATCAGGGATACACCTTCTTTAGAAAAAGCTGCTCATGACCTAGTTGAAGCCGCCAAAGCACAAGGTGGACACGATAATATTACCGTCGTCCTTGTGTCTGTAGAAACCTAATAGGAGTCAGGAGTCAGGAGTCAGGAGTCAGGATTTCAGGAGTTCAGGAGAAAGAAATTGAAGAATAGAGAATGGAATTTCTCCCCTGCTCCCTGTTCCCTGTTCCCTGTTCCCTGTTTCCTGCTCCCTGCTCCCTGTTCCCTGTTCCCTGTTTCCTGTTCCCTGTTCCCTGTTCCCTGTTCCCTGTTCCCTGTTCCCTGTTCCCTAAAAAAAGTAAATATACTTAACGATTTGTTCAAATTGAGCATTTTTTATATTAACAATTTGATAAAAATATTTTTAATCTCCAGAAATTACCACAGGAGCTTAAATTTCTATAATTTCCACAATTGACATATCCTACTTTGTAGTGTGTCTTAAATAAACAGCAAATAAAGGGTTAATCAATCAGAGAATCTAGATAAAAACCAAGTATCAAACTGGTCTTCCTCTCGATTTCTCATTCCATAACTACTGCTACTTAAAGAATCTTCACCAAAATTAAACTATGCCAATTTGGACAAACCCGCTTTCAGTGGAGTTGATTCCTATACCAGTAGATTCATTACCAATTCATACCTCAGAAAAAATAAATTCAAAAAGATGGGCAAATTGTCAAACACTTGTTATCTTTCTTAATATAGAGAAATAAATGTCAGGCAAAATCTAGCCCAGGAATTGCTTATTAGGAATTTGACGTAATTAAGCAGATTGCAATCAAAGGAAGTAAAGAATTTAAGTAATCAGCAAAAGCCGATTTTACTTTTAACCGCTAACTTCCAAGTTTTCAATTCTGTGATCAATTTCGATTTTACACGTTGTTTGTTTTGGAGTTGATTGTCAGTAACCCAGCCCTAAAGGGACTGAGCTTGCAATTTCTTGCAAGCTGTACTGACCAGACCACCCTAAGGGTAGTCTAAGGGTAGCCGTTATTTGAGTCACGACACCTCGAAATGCGTAGCCAGTTTCCCGCTCTGTCGCTGTAAGTTAAACAGTTCTAAGGTCACTGGAACAGTGCTTTCAGCCTAACAAGCTCTTATAACAGGTCAAGGCTAACATTACCCCAGAAATGGGAGTTGGTTTCCAGATTCCAATCAAAAATCTGGTTTCAATTTTAACATCCACAGCGGTTTTAACCGCTCCTGCGGTCACTGAGCTTGTCGATAGCGAAGCGTGGCGTAAGCCATAGTGTCGCTTCCCTCTCAGCGTCTTTAGACGCTGAGTTTCCCACTTACCGCGAGGTTTTATGAATCAAGGAACTGAACTATCTTTGGAACAGCAATTTAGCATTCGCTCCTTTGCCACACAAGTCCAACACATGAGCCACGAACAAGCTCAAGATTTTTTAGTCAAGCTTTATGAGCAGATGGTTGTGCGTGAAGCAACTTATCAAGAAATGCTTAAACATAGCTGGGGTCTAGACTCAGGTGCGAATATGGCATAGAGTTATTTACTATTAACTCTGCTTTTGGGACTCATTTCTCAATAGGAAAAAAAGCTGGGGATGTTGATTTTCTTCTAACTTCCTTCTAACTTCCCCACTCTTGCCTCTTGCCTCTTGCCTCTTGCCTAGTGCCATAACGACGATTTTCAATGCTAACCTACTTATTTTAAGAGGAAGTGTGGCAAATTTAGGGTTAATTAGCTATATTTACCGTGAATTTCCCCTAAAAGCATCTCTTGAGATGCTCCTGTAACGGCGGGTAAATTACCAGGAATACCGATGTTCCGCCAGTATGCTAAAACGGCAAAGGCGATCGCTTCTTTAAAAGCCGCACTTAAGCCAAACTCGTCTGTAGTTGAAACTGGAACATTCCCTAACAGTAACTCTAGCCGATTTTTTAAGTAAATATTGCGACTACCACCACCACATAATAATACCCGATGTGGTCTTCTGGAGAGAAAAGTGTCATAACTATAAACAATAGAAGCTGCTGTCAATTCTGTAATGGTTGCTAAAAAGTCTGCGGAATTGAGTTGGTAGGCTTGGGCATTCTCTAAACAATCATACAAGTAAGTGACACCAAACAACTCCCGTCCAGTCGATTTAGGCGGTGGTAAATGGAAATATTCGTGACTGAGCCATTGTTCTACTAAGGGGTAACAGGGTGTACCACTAGCAGCCCAATCACCATTTTCATCATAGCTTTTAGCCCCATTTGTAAAATGTTGCACAGCTAAATCCAATAGGCTATTACCTGGGCCTGTATCCCAACCGCGAATTTGCGACAACCAATCATCACTACGGGCGGGGAGACAAGTGACATTACCAATACCACCAATATTTTGGATACAACGCTCTTCCTGGGGATGACTGAGTAAATAGGCATCTATTTTCGGAACAAGGGGCGCACCATGACCATAAGCAGCTATATCTGCCGTTCGGAAATTACTTATAGTATTAATACCAGTGAGATGGGCTATCAACGCCCCCCGACCTAGTTGGCAACTATAACCTAGTTCTCCTAATCCCTGGGGTGGACGATGATAAACAGTTTGACCATGAGAACCAATCAAGGTAGCTCCTTGATGACCAATTTGAATATGTTGAGCAGCTTCAGCAAAATTCCGAGCGATGGCATCATCTATTGCTGCTAATTCGGCTATGGATACAGCAGTACCAGCCCCAAGCTCTAAAATATGTTCTCTGAGTTGCGGGGGGTAGGGATATGTTTCCCCTGCGAGTAATTTCACCTTCAGATCCAACTCTCTGCCAGAAATTTCGACTAAAGCGGTATCTATCCCATCTACAGACGTACCACTCATTAAACCAATTACGCGAGTCCGTTGCATTGACTCAAATACTCTTATGGATTTGCGATCGTAGTGTAATTGATCCCATTACCCATGTCAAAACAAAAAGGGTATATGGATCTAAAAACGCAAGTTATGACCTTATAAAGTATAACTAACTAATTTTGCTGACGATTCATATCTTGCAAATCCAGAGCATAATTTAAGCGTAAAATATTTACCCCTGGTTCCCCAAAAACGCCTAAAAATCTCCCATCAATATACTTACTAATTAACGGAATGATGTCATCCTCCCTAATCCCCCGCGCTTGTGCTACCCTTTCTATCTGTTGTCGTGCTGCTTTCAAAGAAATATGGGGATCTAAACCAGAACCTGATGTATAAATCAAATCGGCCACAGGTTGTTTATTCTCATTCTGAAATTCTTCTGCTTGCTTGAGAATCCGTTCCTTGAGTGCTGGATTAGTCGGAGCAAGATTACTGCCTCCAGAGATACCAGTCGGTTGAGCTTTTCTACCTTGGCTATATTTAACAGCACTCGGACGACCATGAAAATAACGGTCTGATGTAAATCCTTGACTAATCAAACTTGAACCAATAGGTTGATCTCTGACATTTAACATCATGCTACCATTAGCTGAAACTGGGAAAATTGACTGACCTACTAACAACACAAAAAGAGGATATATAATTGCGGTTAATAACCACATTACTAAAGTTATTCTCACTGCTTTGATAATTTCTCGAATAATAGACATAATTTAATCTTGAATTTTATTTTAATTTGTGAATTATGACTCTACCGTTCCCTTTATGTAAAACAACATTTAAGTAGGTTGGCGTTAAAAATTGTCGTTATAGCAAGGCAAAAGGCAAAAGGCAAGAATTACCAAAATTACCTATTGATTTAATTGTTTACGCTAAACCCACAAACGTAATCATCATATCTATGAATTTAATCGCAATAAATGGAGCAATTACCCCACCTAAGCCATAAATCAAAATATTCCGTTGCAGAAGTTGATTAGCAGTCAAAGGTCGAAACTGAATACCTTTTAATGCTAGAGGAATCAAAGCCGGAATAATTAAAGCATTGTAAATCAATGCCGAAAGAATAGCCGAATTAACGCTACTCAACTTCATAATATTCAAGCTTTCTAAATTAGCAGCAGTGAAAAGTACCGGAATAATCGCAAAATATTTAGCAATATCATTAGCAATAGAAAACGTTGTCAATGCCCCACGAGTAATTAACAATTGCTTACCAATACTCACAATATCAATTAATTTGGTGGGATCAGAATCTAAATCCACCATATTAGCCGCTTCCTTAGCTGCTTGCGTTCCCGTATTCATCGCCACACCTACATTAGCCTGTGCTAAAGCTGGAGCATCATTAGTTCCATCCCCCGTCATCGCTACAATTTTACCCTCAGCCTGTTCCCGTTGAATCACACTGATTTTATCTTCTGGTGTCGCTTCAGCAATAAATTCATCTACTCCAGCTTCCTTAGCAATCACAGAAGCAGTAATTCGGTTATCTCCCGTGAGCATGATTGTCCTGACTCCCATGCGTCGGAGTTGGTCAAATCGTTCGCGGATACCAGGTTTCACAATATCCTTGAGATAGATAACACCGTAAATTTCATGATCGAGACATACGGCTAAAGGTGTACCGCCTTGATGAGAAACTTGTTCATAAGCAACATCTAATTCCGGGGTATCCTGTCCATGACGAGAGAGGACAAAGCCTTTAATTGCTCCTACTGCGCCCTTCCGCACTTCCCTACCACCAGGTAAATTAGTGCCACTCATGCGGGTTTTTGCCGAAAATTCTACCCCCTGTGCTCGTTTGCGGTCTAAATCAAAATTTGCACCTAACTTTTCTGCCAGTCGGACAATAGATTTACCTTCGGGAGTATCGTCAAAGATACTAGCTGCCAAAGCCACATTCGCAATTTCTGTGATTGAGTGGCCATTGATAGGAATAAACTCTTCTGCTAAACGATTGCCAAGGGTGATTGTCCCGGTTTTGTCAAGAACGAGAGTATTGATGTCTCCACAGGCTTCTATTGCCCTGCCAGAAGTGGCAATGACGTTAAATTGTGCCACTCTATCCATGCCGGCAATGCCGATGGTACTCAGCAAACCGCCGATAGTTGTGGGTATAAGTGCTACCAAGAGAGCAATGAGAACCGGCACACTAACAGGACTATTCACATAGTAGGCAAAGGCGGGCAGGGTTGCTACTACGAATAAAAATACTAAACTCAGAACCGCTAATAATACTGTTAAAGCAATTTCATTGGGTGTTTTAGTGCGTTCTGCTCCTTCCACTAAGGCAATCATCCGGTCAATAAAGCCTTTACCTGGTTCAGCCGTGACGCGAATAATCAACTCATCGGAAAGGATGCGTGTACCACCTGTAACTGAACTAGCAACATCTGAACCAAATTCTTTGAGAACTGGGGCAGATTCGCCTGTAATCGCTGATTCATCCACAGACGCGACACCCATGATTACTTCACCGTCTGCGGGAATAATATCACCGGAAACGACGTATATAGTATCGCCCTGTTTCAAACTGCCAGAGGGAACTTCTGTAATTGTGCCGTTAACGCTGATAGTTTTGGCGCTGGTGGCTGACTGGGTGGAACGTAAAGTGTCAGCTTGGGCTTTACCTCGTCCCTCCGCTACGGCTTCAGCAAAGTTGCTAAATAGAACTGTGAAAAATAAAATTCCTGTTAACAGCCCATTAAACAGATAGGGATTTTTTTGATTTGTTGGTCCAAATAATTCGGGATAAATGGTTAGGAAGAGAGTAATAATTGTTCCTATCCATACCAAAAACATTACCGGATTTTTAATGGCATATTGGGGATACAGTTTCCTAAAAGCATCGCCTATTGCCCGAAAATACAGTCCTTTGTTAGTTACTCGCGTTTTCCTAAGTTTCTTACGGCGATAACGAGGACGGGGTGTTTTAGAATTAGAGTTATTTCCGTTTGAGTTCATATATTGATAATTGATATAGCAGGAGTCAGGAGTCAGGAGTCAGGAGTCAGGATAAAGAAAGAAGAAGAAAATTCCTCTCCTCCTCTCCTACTGCTAACTACCAGCAGCGAGTTTAAAACCTTCGGCGATTGGTCCTAAAGCTAAAACTGGGAAAAATGTCAGGATTCCTAAAATTAGGGTGACACCTGCGGTAATCCCAGTGAATAGCAAAGAATCAGTTTTCAAAGTTCCCCGGCTTTCACAGACTACTTGTTTTTCAGACATACTATCAGCTAAAAGGAGCAGGGCAATAATTGGTAGATAACGTCCTGCAAAAATACTGACAGTTGTACTTAAATTCCACCATAACGTCCCGTCATTTAATCCCTCTAAGCCAGAACCATTATTAGCTGCGGCTGAGGCGTATTCATAAACTACTTGGGAAATACCATGAAAACCTGGGTTACTAATTCCTGACAAAGATATAGGATAAGCTAAAGCTACAGCACTGGGAATTAAAACCATCATCGGGTGAATTAACAACACTACACTAGCCAGGACAATTTCTCGTTTTTCAATTTTGCGGCCAAAAATTTCCGGTGTGCGCCCTACCATTAACCCAGTGATAAAGACGGTCAGAATCAGATAAATGAAGAGATAAGCGGTTCCTATTCCCTGTCCTCCCCAAATTATTTGTAAAAATAGGTTGAATAAGGTGGAAAATGTGCCATTAGGCATGAGGGAATCGTGCATTCCGTTGACAGCACCGCACATGGTGGCGGTAGTTGTAATCGCCCATAATGCGGTTTGCGCCCAGTCAAATCGGACTTCTTTGCCTTCTAGATTGGGTAATTCTAATCTCAAAGCATTATTAATCAGAGGATTTCCTTGTAATTCTCCTGTGGCTGTAACGCCAATGAGAACGACAAAGATGATAAACACCATCCAATATAATAACCAGGCTTGTTTGAGGTTGTTGGCAAATATTCCGTAGGTGTAAATTAAGGATGTGGGAATGGCCAACATGGCGATGATTTCGATTAAGTTGGAAGCGCCATTGGGATTTTCAAACGGGTGCGCGGAGTTAGCTGCAAAAAATCCACCACCATTTTCCCCTAGCATTTTGATCATTTCCCAGGATGCTACTGGACCTCTAGCTATATACTGAATTCTGCCTTCTAAGGTTTCTACTACTAGGGTTTTGGCTAAGGTTTGGGGTACACCGCAGATAATTAGAGCGATCGCCCCCACAATAGATAAAGGTAATAATATCCTAGTGATAGCCTGGGTAAAATCTACATAAAAATTCCCCAGTTTTCTCCCTGTTAATCCTCGGATAAAGGCAATTCCCACTACTAAACCACTAGCCGCAGACGTAAACATCAAAAAACCTAAAGCCGAGGTTTGGCTAAAATAACTAAAGGTATTTTCTGTGGCGTAATGTTGTTGGTCGGTATTGGTCAGGAAGGAAATTGTGGTATGTAGTAATAAATCCCATCTCATTCGTCCCAGTTCATTGGGATTCCAGGGCAGAAATTTCTGATAATAGAGAAGGGCATAAACTATCACACCCATTACTAAATTGCTACATAGTAAGGCGCGGATATACTGCCAACCCGTCATATCATTTTTTTTACCCACACCCCCTAAAATATAAATTATTGCCTCTATTGGCTTCATAACAGGATCTAGGATTGTCCTTTCTCCCAAGAAAACGCGGGCTATGTATTTTCCTAGTATGGGCGTAATGAATACGACAATACACAGCGTTAAAGCAATTTGTAAAAAACCTTGACTCATGTAGTTTGCACTCTATTCAACTCAAGTTATAGCCAGTTAATACTCAACAATCATGCCTAAATTAGTAGTAAATTGAATTTTTAGTGATTAGATAATTTTCATCCATCAGGTATTGTTTTATCTGATTCTAGTTAAATATTCTAGACAATATATTTTTAATTTATTTAACTGCACATCAGATTATAGTTCACCATTCCCTAAAAATATGCTTTAAATTATAGTGAAGTCTACCTAAGTATAAAGCATCTAGTGATTGGTATATTTTTAGATATAAATTTAGTCAGAGTAAAAAATATATGCTTCTGATTATAAGCTAATTAGTTCAAATGACAATGAACTGCAAATAAACAATCATTATATTGCTTGTCAACTTCAAGATTTGTAAATGCCCAAGCTACTTTATATGGCTTTTGGTATTCTCCTAAAATATTGATACGGTGACAAATATCAGGAATTTTCGTCAAATATCTGGGAGTTAAGGGAAAATCACAGGTAAATATACCTTCAACTCTTTGTGTCGCACCTGGGGTATATTTAATCATGATTGCCACGCAGTAGGTATCATCTGATGTATGCAGGACTTGAACTAACCCATCATGACTGATATTTACGAGATGATTAGGTAATTTCAAGACTTCGCTAGTATCTAAGGGGAGATTTTGAGTTTTCACCCAATTGAGAATTTCCTGATATTTTGCCAGTGCTACACGTTTTTGGTAAAAGTATTTAATATCAAGAATTGAATTAATTATCCCAGATACTACTTGTACCGATAATAATATAAATCCGCTGAATATTCTTTGTAGTTTATACATTTTGGTTATGATTCAGATGATTACACAATATAGAATATATTGATTAATGGCAAGATTCAAATTTTTCACTACGTAACTAAACCGCCTACGATTAAAATCGCAGGCTAACAGCCAAAGTCCACTCAAGTGGACTGAAAATAAATCTTTAGTCTACTTTAGTAGACTTTAGCTATTAGACAGGGAATTAATTCCCTGGCAGAATAATTTTAGAATATAACAAACATAAATTTATTTTTTTCACAAAAATGATATTAACGAATAACTAATATAAGTTATACTAGCAATAATTAAATAAAATTTTCCTTAAATAGTATATTATGTCAGTGATCAATCATCCCACTATTTTCTCCTTCTTCTCCGGCTCAGGATTCCTCGATTTAGGCTTTGAAACTAGCGGCTATAACATCACTTATATCAACGAAATCTTCCCCCCATTCATGTCCGCATATCGCTATTCACGGGAAAAACTCAACCTCCCCGAACCTGAATATGGATATCATGAAGGAGAAGCCGCAGACGTAAGTAAATTAATAACAGGAACACCAGCACAACGATTAAATGAATTAGTCAAAGATTCCCGTAAATCAAATAATATAATAGGCTTTATTGGTGGTCCACCCTGTCCTGATTTTTCGGTTGGTGGCAAAAACAAAGGACATTTAGGCGATAATGGTAAACTATCATCTGCTTATATTGAATTAATTTGTCAAAACTTACCAGATTTCTTTTTATTTGAAAATGTCAAAGGTTTATGGAGAACCACAAAACACCGTTTATTTTTTGAAGAACTAAAAATCAAATTACAACAAGCAGGCTATATTCTAACAGAACGGTTAATTAACTCTATTGAATATGGTGTACCCCAAGATAGAGAGAGAATTATTTTAATAGGCCTTAAAGATAATTTTCTCAAAGACATAAAAATCAAAGATGAATTTATCTTTCCTTGGGAAAAACATATTTTATATCCTCAATATCAAGTATTTGCTTATCCTTGGAATAAGTCTGAACCATTTCAAGAAGATTCCATAATTCCTTGTCCTGAAAATATGCCTCAACAACTCACTGTTGAATATTGGTTTAGAAAAAATGATGTTCTCAACCATCCCAATGCTCAACATCATTTTCAACCACGAGCAGGTAAAATTAAATTTGCTACTATTGAAGAAGGAGATGATTCTAAAAAATCTTTTAAACGTCTGCACCGGTGGCGTTATTCTCCCACAGCTTGTTATGGTAATAATGAAGTCCATTTACATCCTTACAAAATTAGACGTATTTCTGTAGCCGAAGCTTTAGCAATTCAATCCTTACCTGAAGATTTTTCATTTCCAGAAAATATGTCACTTACGAATATGTTTAAAACCGTTGGAAATGGAGTTCCATACTTAGCAGCAAAGGCATTAGCGCAAACTATTCTTGACTTTTTAAACACTGGTTCGCAAAATTAAGATCCCCGACTTCTCAAAGAAGTCGGGGATCTGGGGGTATTGTGGTTTAATATATAAGAAATACTTTAATTTTCATCAAGTTTAATAAACTCTACACCAAAAGCAAAAACGATGGCAGCAGACTATCCCAACATTGATATTGCGCCATTTATTGACCACTCTCTGCTATTACCAATTGCTACCCCAGAGCAGATTAGTCAATGGTGCGACGAGGCATATAGATATAACTTTGCAGCGGTATGTGTGAATCCCTGTTATGTCAAGCAAGTAGCAGAACTACTGTATAAAAAAAATCCTCAAGTTTGTACAGTCATTGGTTTTCCCAATGGTGCAAATACTTCAGCCGTGAAGTTATATGAAGCCAAAGAAGCCGTAGACAATGGCGCTACTGAGTTGGACGTAGTTATTAACATAGGCTGGCTAAAAGCCGGGAAAACCGAGGAAGTTCACTGGGAAATTGCCACAATTTGCGAAGAAGCCGGACAACCTGTCAAGGTAATTTTAGAAACTAGCCTCCTCACGGATACAGAGAAACAAATAGCTGCGGAACTAGCTATGGATGCTGGTGCTGCATTCTTAAAAACCAGTACAGGTTGGAATGGTGGCGCAACTGTAGCAGATGTTAAGCTTTTGAAAGAAATAGCAAAAGATAGGGTAGGCATCAAAGCATCAGGAGGCATTCGCACTCACAACGATGCCTTAGATTTAATTATGGCTGGTGCGACTAGATTAGGCACATCTCGCGGTGTGGATTTACTTCGTCAACGCCATAACCCAGAAAAAGAAAAGAGTGAGTAGTCAGTTGCTCATTGTCAGTTGTAATTTATTTTGCCACTGACAACTAACTAATGATTAAAAATGAGTAAAACCTACAAAGCAACTGGTATTAATCTCAAAGCGCAACCACTGGGTGAGTCAGATAAAATAGTCACAATTTTAACTCAAGAATTTGGGCTAATTCGGGCAGTTGCTACGGGAGCGCGGAAACAAAACTCCAGCTTGGGTGGGAGAATGGGGATGTTTATCGTCAATGAATTACTAATTTCCCAAGGTAGAAATCTCGATAGAATTACTCAAGCTGAAACTATAAAAACTTATCCCGGTTTATCTAAAGATTTAGGTAAATTAGCTGCTAGTCAATATTTAGCGGAAATAGTTTTGTGTCAAGCGTTAAGCGAACTACCCCAAACAGAACTTTATGAGTTATTTAATGAACATCTTCAACGCCTAAATGATATACCCAAAACTGAAATAAAATGTGTAGTTGCCCATTTAGTCCAAGGTGTATTTCAGCTTTTAGCCTTAGCAGGACTGACACCACAAGTAGAATCCTGTTGCTTAACCCAACGGCTTTTAACTCCAGACTGGACAAATCCCCATTGGCAAGTGGGATTTAGTATTCCTTCTGGTGGGATAATTTGTTTAGATGCTTGGAAAAGCCTGCGAACAGAAATAGAGCAGGAAAACCGGGAAAATAGGGAAATGCAGGAAACAACACAGAAAAGTGTTCCCAATCCCCAATCCTGTGCCTCTAACCCTAGCTATGAAACAGTTTTTCATCAGCAGGAGTTACCAATTATTTCTCGTCGCTTGAATGGGAAACAACTGGTTATGCTTCAATATCTGTCGGAAACAGAGATAATACAAATAGATGCAGCTTCAGATTCTGGATGGTTAGCTGTTGAGCAAATTTTGCGCCAGTATGTCCAGTATCATTTAGGACAACCTATTCGCTCTGCCACTTTGATTGACTCCTATTTTGCCACCAACCATGATGCAATCGTCTGATTTAGATAAAAAAGGCCGAACTCACTCACCTAGCGACGCTAAAAAAAAGCATAAAGCATCAGATCATAATGTTGCTTCTTCCCCTAAAGTTAGTCATATTCATAGTCCAGAAATGTCACTCAAGGATGTTTCTGAAAATGGGAATTGCACATCAGAAATTCCCTTGACTGATATCCCCAAACCATCAAAAATTCCGCAGATAAATGGCAAAATTAATGGTGTTTCAGAAAATGTCCCAACTACAACGGAATTAACACCGGAAACACTACCATTAATAGATGCTGGTTCGGGAGGTGCAGATTCGGAAAATAATCAACAGGTGGGTTTTTTACCTGTATTGAAAAATCCGAATTTTCTCGCTCTTTGGGCAGGTCAAGTTTTCTGTCAATTAGCTGATAAGGTTTATTTAGTATTAATGATTGCTTTGATTAATAGTCAGTTTCAAGCTAGTGATCAAAGTATTAGTGGTTGGGTTTCCGCTTTAATGATGGCGTTTACTATTCCCGCCGTATTATTTGGTTCTGTAGCTGGAGTTTTTGTAGATCGTTGGTCAAAAAAAGTTGTTTTGGTAGCATCAAATATTTGGCGCGGGATTCTGGTATTGCTCATTCCTTCGCTGTTATGGTTAACCCATGATTGGCAGCCTGTGGGAGTTTTACCCGTGGGTTTTTTGATTATTTTAGGTGTGACTTTTTTGGTTTCTACCTTAACACAATTTTTCGCACCGGCAGAACAATCGGCTATTCCTTTAATAGTGAAAGAACAGGATTTGCTTTCGGCTAATTCTCTCTACACTACGACAATGATGGCTTCGGTAATTGTCGGTTTTGCCGTAGGAGAACCAGTTTTGGCATTAGCAGATGGACTGTGGACGCAATTAGGTGGTAGTGGGGGATTGGGTAAGGAAATTCTGGTGGGTGGCAGTTATGCGATCGCTGGGTTAATATTATTCTTACTCCAAACTAACGAAAAACCCCATCCTCCTGAAACAGAATTTCCCCATGTTTTCTCGGATTTGCGCGACGGGTTACGTTATCTCCAAGAAAATCATCGTATCCGCAATGCTTTATTACAACTAATTATCTTATTTTCTGTCTTTGCAGCCCTGACTGTGCTTGCAGTTCGCATGGCAGAAATTATTCCGAATATGAAAGCCTCTCAATTCGGCTTTTTATTAGCATCTGCTGGTGTGGGTGTGGCGCTTGGGGCGACAATTCTCGGACAATTTGGACAACGCTTTTCCTATAAACAACTGAGTTTTTGGGGTTGTCTAGGTATGGCAGGATCTTTAATTGGTTTATCATTGTTTACAACCCAACTCTTGCCTGTGCTGCTCTTCATTGCCCTAGTGGGAGTATTTGGGGCTTTGGTGGGTATCCCCATGCAAACTGCAATCCAAACCGAAACACCCCCAGATATGCGAGGTAAGGTATTTGGTCTGCAAAATAATGTGATTAATATTGCCCTTTCTCTACCTCTGGCTTTAGCTGGTGTAGCGGAAACTTTTATCGGCTTAAAAGCAGTATTTTTTACCTTAGCTGCCATTGTCTTAATTGGCGGTCTGTTTACCTGGTATAATTCTGGTGAATCCTCAAATGGCAAATAGCCAAAAACTGCATCAAACTGTTGGGTTTTGTGCTAAACTTAATCCAGCAAGATGCAAAATACTTGCTGGGAATCAACTAAATAATCAGCATATTAATTTGTAATCAAGTTAAAAGATTTATAAATTATGAGCATCATCAATAAAGCCATTTATTGACTTTTTAATTACCAAGATTATTTAGGTTTAAAAGTTAGAGATATCTGAGTTTTTGTGAATATCAAAAATTCAGCTATAACAACTTCATAATAAAAACAGTATATTTTACCCTCGCTTTTTTTATAGATAACCTAAGAATGCGTATAGCTTGGATTGGAAAAAAAACACCCTTTTGCGGTAACGTCACCTACAGTCGAGAAATTACCAACGGACTCCTAGACAGAGGACACGAAGTTAGTTTTCTGCACTTTGCCCAAGAAGAAGCGACAACTGACAATTGGCCTAATTTTCAGGAAGTTCCTTTGCCATTTATTTACAAGTCCCAGGTTTATACAATTCCCTCTTTCAAAGCAACTAAGGTTTTGAAAGATTCTTTGCGGGAAATTAAGCCGGATATAGTTCACGCTTCTCTGACTTTATCAACTTTAGATTTTGTTCTACCAGAAATTTGCGAAGAATTAAATTTGCCCCTAATTGCCACTTTCCACACTCCATTTGCAGGGAAGGGAGCAAAATTAATATCTAGTACCCAACTTTTAGCTTATCAACTTTACGCTCCTTTTTTGGATCATTATGATCGGGTAATTATCTTTTCCCAAATTCAGCGGGAATTGTTATCAGGTATGGGTGTGAGGGAAAAAAAGATTGCTGTTATACCTAATGGTGTAGATCCTGTTAAGTATTCTCCCGGTGTTTCTCATGTGAAAGCTGAATTTGGCGCTGAACGTTTGTTTGTTTATCAAGGGAGAATCGCTCAAGAGAAAAACGTTGAATCTCTCTTACGTGCTTGGAAACAATCACATATGGGCGTTAATACCAAATTATTGATTGTGGGTGATGGTCCATTAAAGCCTTCTCTAGAATCATTTTATGGACGAGAATATGGCATCATCTGGTTAGGTTTCATCGCTGATGAAGATCGCCGCATCGAAATTTTACGGGGTTCTGATGTATTTATTTTACCTTCTTTGGTAGAGGGTTTATCCTTGTCTCTATTAGAGGCAATGTCCTGTGGTTTAGCTTGTTTGGCTACTGATGTTGGTGCAGATGGAGAAGTTTTAGAAAAGGGCGCTGGTGTGGCAATTAATACAAGCAGTGTGCGATCGCAGTTAAAAACCCTCTTACCACTATTTCAAGATCATCCAGAGTTAACCACATTGTTGGGAGAAAAAGCCAGAAAGCGAGTATTAGAACGCTATACCCTGAATGATAACATCACCCAATTAGAAGAGCTTTATAGCCAAGTTCTTGCACAACGTCCTTTAACACTGAGTTGGGGTATTTAGCGTATTTTCAACAGCTATAACCAATAAATCTTTCTCTCTATTTCTGGATGAGGAAGATTTTTATTGTCTATTTATTCAGAATTGAATAAGTAGGTGAACACAATAAAACCAAAC
>NZ_VIKY01000220.1:0-47405 GCF_009711925.1 Dolichospermum sp. UHCC 0352
TGCCTAAAATCACAACCTAAAACTTTTCAAACAACCTCTTAACTCCTGAAATTATTCCCTGCCTATTAGACTATCTCCGAAAATTAAATGGGCGTGGTTTGAAACCATTGTAAAGACGTTCCATGGAACGTCTCTACAATCTTTACCGGAGATGTCTATTACTTAGGGCTTGCTCGATAAACCGAAAACCTCAATAAATTAAGGTGTCTTCAGTCCGCAGAGTGTCAAGACACCGTTGTGTACAGTTATTGTCAGAATTCATTTAGACAAGTCGAAGAAAATATTATGGCATTCAGTATTAAAATCCAACTATTTGCTGATAATGACGGTCTTATCAGCGATGCTGTTGATAGCGTTATGGCTGGAAACAGTTTTTATGCACAAATTTTAGTTGGTGACTTCCGTAGTGATGCAGTCGGATTAATTGGTTTTTTGTCTTCCATACAATGGAATCCAAATATTCTACAATCTTTGGATGATCCTTTTAACCCTGATGAAGTTATTACCTCAAACTTTCCCGCCGTTTTTGGTGGTACTTTAGATAACACTGTTGGGCGGATTGGCGATTTAGAAGCGGGGGCTTTACCTGCATTTGATTTCGGTCAAGCAATAGGTGTTGATAAACTAGAACCCTTTGCTACTCTTCATTTTTTAGCCGAAGCAGATGTTACCGCTTCAGATTTTGTCCTGATTCCTAATCTATCGGGCTTGGCTTTTACCGATGATTATGTAAATAATGCACCCCTGATTCCCACCCCAGGGGCTTTTCTAGAAAATAGTAATAATATTATTCTCACAGTTTCTGACCCTAATCCACAAGATACTGTAACCTTTGCTATTACAGGGGGAGTGGATCAATCTTTATTTACCCTTGATCCCGCAACGGGTCAACTCACGTTTAATAGTATTCCTGATTTTGAAAATCCCATTGATAGTAATCAAGATAATATTTATGAGGTGCAGATTACAGCCCACGATAATTTTGGGGAACCGGCAACGACTACTCTGAGGGGTTTAACTGTCTCTGCACTGAATATACAAGTTGCCAATGTTAACGAAACCCCAACAAATCTAACCCTTAGTAATACCAATATTAACGAAAATGTCGCCCCTCTGACTGTAGTTGAAGATTTCAGCACCACAGATCCTGATGCGGGTAATACTTTCACCTATACTCTGATAAGTGGTGTGGGAGACACTGATAATAATCTCTTTACTATTAGTAGTAATCAACTGAAAATTAATGCTTCTCCCGATTTTGAAACTAAGAGTAGTTACAGCATCCTTGTCAAAACCACAGACCAAGGGGGGTTAAGTTACGAAAAACAATTAACTATTGGGGTCAATGATCTTAACGAAGCCCCAACAAGTCTAACCCTTAGCAATAACAGTATTAACGAAAATGTTGCTCTTCTCACTGTAATCGGAGATTTCAGCGCCACAGATCCTGATGCAGGTAACACATTATTTACCTATAGCCTGGTAAACGGTGCAGGAGACACGGATAATAATGTCTTTACCATTAGTAGCAATCAACTAAAAATTAATGCTTCTCCCGATTTTGAAACTAAGAATAGTTACAACATCCGTGTCCAAACCACAGACCAAGGAGGGTTAAGTTATGAAAAACAATTAACTATTGGTGTTAATAATGTTAACGAAACCCCAACAAATCTCATCCTTAGTAATACCAGTGTTAACGAAAATGTTGCCCTTCTGACTGTAATCGGAGATTTCAGTACCACGGATATTGATACGGGTAATACCTTCAGTTATAGCCTGGTAAACGGTGCAGGAGACACGGATAATAATGTCTTTACCATTAGTAGCAATCAACTAAAAATTAATGCTTCTCCCGATTTTGAAACTAAGAATAGTTACAGCATCCGTGTCAAAACCACAGACCAAGGGGGGTTAAGTCATGAAAAACAATTAACTATTGGTGTTAATGATCTCAATGAAATTATTGGTAATCCTTCAATTAACAATGGACGTAACCCAATTGTAGGAACTGCTGTTTCTGACTACATTATAGGCGGTCCAGGGGCAAAAACCATTACCGGAGGTGCGGGTAATGATTTGTTCGTATTTACCGATCTTCGAGATGTGGGACAACGGATTACGGATTTTACTGTGGGAGCAGACAAAATTGTTCTTACTAAATTAATCAGTAGTATAAGTTATAATGGCACTAATCCTATTGCGGATCAATACATCAGATTTGTAGCGGGAACAGGTAGTAATACTGGTAGTACCTTTTTGCAAATTGATCGGGATGGGATTTCCGGTAGTGCCATATTTAAGAACTTCCTTCAGATTGACAACATCACTACCACCCAGTTAAATAACGTTGATAACTTTGTCTTTTAACATTTTCTATCAGGACCTCTATGTTGACTCAACTTAAAAACCCTCTGATCACCATCGGTATAACCTTGTCCACTGGTATCAGTTTCATGGCAATCTCTGCTCCTGCTTACTCTATCACCTTAGTTAATTTAAACACTTTTAACTCCATTGGAGATGTTAGTAGTAACAAAACAGTTATTTACTCAGGTTTATTGAATACGGTTATTACTGGTGGTGGTACTGATAGTTTAGAGGCATTTCTGAGTATTGATCCGAACAATTTTTCAAATGCTATTCCAGACAATCAATATGGTTCAGCCATTAAAAGTACCTTCACTAACATCAATTCTGGAGATGTGTTTAGCTTCAACTGGGATTTTACAAGCACAGATCAAGATCAAGCTTTTGTAACGATTGCCAATAATATTCAACCCTTAACTGGTAATAATGGTACTTATAACTATGCCTTCACTTCACCGGGAAGTTATAATGTTGGTATTGGGGTTGTTGACGTTAATGATTCAACAGGTCAATCAACTCTCACCCTAAGTAATGCTCAAATTCAGGCTGTTCCTTGGGAAACTGATACCCTACCAATATTAGGTAGTACAATTCTTTTTGGTATTGGTGTTTGGGCTAAACGTAAATACACTGACAATTCTAAATCTTGACACTCCCTAATTAATAATTTTAATATGTCTATCAAAGTTGGAGATACCGCGCCTAATTTTAGTCTACCTACCCAAAACGGCGAAAATGTTAGCTTGGCAGACTTTCGGGGTAAAAAATCCGTTGTTCTCTATTTTTATCCCAAGGATGATACACCAGGATGTACTATAGAATCTTGCGCTTTTCGAGATCAATATGCAGTATTTCAAGCCGCTGGCGCTGAAGTTATTGGTGTGAGTGGTGACTCTAGCGACTCTCATCAAAAGTTTGCAAATAAATACAATTTACCTTTTACACTTTTAAGTGATCAAGGTGATAAAGTCCGAAAACAATATGGTGCAACTACCGCTTTTGGTTTTATTCCCGGCCGAGTCACCTATGTGATTGACAAAAATGGTGTGGTTCAGTATGTACTTGATTCCATGTTGAACTTTAAAGGCCACGTTGAAGAAGCATTGAAAACCCTGCAACAACTAGCAGCATAAATTAAGATCCCCGACTTCTCAGAGAAGTCGGGGATCTGACTCTCGATAATTAAACTCTAGATTTTTCTGCTACACCAACATGAGCAGATTTGCCATTTTTACCGTTGCCGTTACCGTTATTACGAGGTTGAATTACTCCATAACCGCCGTGATTACGTTCATAAATGACGTTAATCTCTCCACTTTCTGCATTATGAAACATATAAAAGTCATGTCCCACCAGTTGCAGTTGTTCTTGCGCTTCTGCCAATGTCATTGGTGGCATGGAGAAGTATTTGGTGCGAACAACCTCTTGGGGTAATTCAGCGGTGCGATCGCCTATTAAATCCGCTGCAACAGTTTCGGGTGCTACTACTTCGTTAGTTGATATAGGTTGAGTTTTATGATCCTGCCTTTTTTCCTTATATTTCCGTAATTGCCGAGCAATTTTGTCTGCAACTAGGTCAATACTTGCATATAAGCTTTCGCTGCTTTCTTCCGCACGGATAACACTACCATTAGCATAAATAGTTACTTCTGCCGCTTGCTTCGTACTTATTCGGGGATTGCGAGCTACGCTTAAATGGACATCCACTTGATTGGTGATGTTCTGGAAGTGACTAACTGCCTTTTCAATCTTTTGATGCACATATTCACGAATTGCATCAGTGATTTCAATATTTTTACCGTGGATGACAAGCTTCATGTAAACTCTCCCGCTCAATATTATATGTGATGTTTTCAGTTAGGAATAGAAATTGCGGTAAGGCCTATCACTGCCACCAGCATAAATCGCCACCTATCCCTAAGACATTGCCTTTTAGCATTTTTAACACTTCTTACATCGTCATGTTTGCGCTATTTATCGTCTTGTTTCCAACTGTTTACCAAGGAATTGGCTGTTTGAAGCAAAACTATTGAATTAGGCCTTTTGAGATATATTTCTTTTAAACGCCTAGTTCTATGGAACTTTACCAAAATAGGAGTGCTTGCCGTTCTATAAAACTTACCCAAAATTACCAAAGTCTAGACACATCTGGACAGCGATAACCTTAGTGTTTACTTCCTGCTTCATCACGGTCTTAGAATGGCTTCTAAGAGGTTTTTCCGCTCCACAGGCAATCTCGGTAGAACTTACCGTTTCTGACCGTAGTTCCTAAAAGGAACCCTTTTCTTGTCCCCCAGTCTTGTTCACTATTGTATAGAGAATACAACCATTTTGGGAAATTTGATCCTGATTGATACAAATAAATTTTTAAGTTGCCATCAGTCAGTAAATTAGCTGGTATTGTCTTAGCTTAATGCTCTTCTTCCAACGCCCATTCAGGTTATATATTCAAACTAGCACCTTGTGGTTTATAAAATATATTTCCTTGACGTTCCTTTAAGATCCTTTGCATAGCTTGACATTTGTTCGTTATATTTTTGGGAAATAAGAGGTAAGTAGCTTGACACAATTAAATATAAAACCTCTCTCCAAACCTGTCCCCTACCAGGGGAGAGGCTTTGACTCCCCCTTCCCTGGCAGGGAAGGGGGTTGGGGGGTTAGGTTTATATTATATTTTTACATTTTTTAACGCCCACTTACTTATCGGGTGTCTTACCTCTTGCCTCTTTCTTGCTTATCACCTATTCACTGATGATTCCTAGCACTCAATTAACCCCGTACCGTTGTTTACTATATAATGTTGGCGTAATGCCTTATGAAACCGCTCATCAGTGGCAGCGATCGCTCGTTGCAGAACGCATTCACAATCCAGAACTAGATGATGTCTTAATTCTACTAGAACATCCCCCCGTCTACACCTTGGGGACAGCAGCGAATCCAGAATTTATTAAATTTAATCTTGACAAAAGTAATTATGATGTGCATCGCATTGAAAGAGGCGGCGAAGTTACCTATCATTGTCCCGGACAATTGGTAGGTTATCCCATTTTAAACTTACGTCATTACCGTCAAGACTTGCATTGGTACTTGCGTCAACTTGAGGAAGTATTAATTCGCGTTTTAGCAAATTACGACTTGAAAGGAGAACGGATTCCTGGTTTTACCGGAGTTTGGCTAGAAGGATACAAGATTGCCGCCATCGGCATAAAAGTGAGTAAATGGATTACCATGCACGGTTTTTCCTTAAATGTTTGTCCAGACATGACAGGATTTAAACAAATTATCCCCTGTGGTATTATTGATAAACCAGTCAGCAGTTTAGCCGCATGGATTCCTGACATTACCTGTAACCAAGTCCGTCCTTTTGTCAATCAATGTTTTGCAGAAGTATTTGGTGTGGAATTTGAGGTTGATAAATCTCCGACTAGCACCGCAGTGCGGAATTAAAAATTAAAAATTAAAAATTAAAAAAGCAGATTACACAAGCTTTTGTCAAATTTTTAATGGTTGATTGACTTACGCCGTTGTGTACTAGCTGCAAAAATCTTTACAATAAAAAAGAATAGCAATCAAACATAATACAAATTAAAAATCATGGGAATATTCGGATTTGGCAAAAAGTCAGCCATACCTACACCTGAGCAAGCCTTACTAGGACGCGCAGAAGTAATGCGAGTATCAGTACAACATTATGTTAATAAAAATCGTCTTCAAGCACCTTTTCCCCAAGGCTTAGAAACCGCTATGTTTGGTTTAGGCTGTTTTTGGGGAGCAGAACGCAAATTTTGGCAACAAGAAGGAGTTTACACCACTGCGGTAGGATATGCGGCTGGTTACACACCCAACCCCACCTATCAAGAAGTCTGTAGTGGCATGACCGGTCACAATGAAGTAGTATTAGTAGTGTTTGACCCCAAAATCATTACTTATTCCCAACTGTTGAAAGTTTTCTGGGAAAGTCACAACCCCACCCAAGGAATGCGTCAAGGGAATGATGCTGGTACTCAATACCGTTCAGGAATTTACGTTTATTCACAAGAGCAAAAACAACTAGCAACAGCATCACAGAACGCTTATCAACCAGCCCTCAGCAGTGCTGGGTATGGCAAAATTACCACAGAAATTTTAGATGCACCAGAATTTTATTATGCTGAAGAATACCATCAGCAATATTTAGCCAAAAACCCCGGTGGTTATTGTGGTTTAGGTGGTACTAACGTAGCTTGTCCCGTAGGTATTCCTGAAGCACAAGTTAGTTAGAACCATAGAAATCAACATCATATCGTAGGTTGGGTTGACGCAAGGAAACCCAACAAAATCCTCGATCATCTTGGGTTTTGTTATGTCAAAAACACTAGAATTCACATTTTCTCTTACTTTAAATACTATGTCCTTACTCAAAACCTCGCTTACAGGCTTAAAAGCAGACTCATTCCGTCATCCTCTGGACTTGGAAGCTACTAAAACTCTCAAACAAATTCCCGGTTTAGATATGATGGTGAGAAATTTGCTCGGTCCCATGGCCGAACAGGTTTTCTATGTGGAAAATATCGCTTCTAGTATTTTAGTAGGAGAAAAACAACTTCCTGATTTACACAAATTATTATTAGAAGCTTGTCAAATTCTGGATATTGATCCACCTCAGTTATATGTGCGTCAACATCCAGCCCCTAACGCTTACACCTTTGCCATGCGAGGTAAACAGCCTTTTGTGGTTATTCATACATCCTTGATTGAAATCCTCACCCCTGAAGAGATACAGGCTGTAATTGCCCATGAATTAGGTCATCTTAAATGTGATCATAGCGTGTATTTAACACCTGTGAATTTATTGATTTTAGCTGCTGCCATTGTCCCAAATGTCGGTGCTGTTTTGGCTCAAGCTATTCAGTCACAATTATTAGAATGGGTCCGCTGTGCTGAGTTTACCTGCGATCGCGCCGCTTTGTTAGCTACCCAAAATCCGAAAGTTGTCATGTCAGTATTAATGAAGTTAGCCGGCGGTTCTCCCAGTTTAGCCCCCCAACTCAATTTAGATGCCTTTGTTGACCAAGCTCGTGCCTATGATGACATTAGTAAAACGGAATTGGGAGAAATGGTCAAATCCGCCCGCACAGCCCAATTAAGTCATCCTGTCCCCGTATTACGAGCGAAGGAAATTGACCGTTGGGCAGGTAGTCAAGAGTACCAAAAATTAGTGCAAAATCACGGCATTAATCACAAAAGTGAAACTATATCTCAAGGTGGATGGAGGAATTGGTAGATTTTGCTAGAGTCAATCAAGATATGAATTCTTTATCAGCGATTAATTTATTTGGATATGAACAACTAGCAAAAGAGCATCTTTCCCAGATGGCTTTTGATTATTACAGCAGTGGTGCATGGGATGAAGTGACCTTGCGGGATAATCTCGCTGCTTTTACAAGAGTGAAACTTCGTCCGAAAATGTTAGTTGATGTTAGTAACATTAACCTCACTACCCAGGTTTTAGGGGAATCTTTGCAATTACCCCTATTAATCGCACCCATGGCTTTTCAATGTCTGGCTGATCCAGAAGGAGAAATTGCTACAGCCTTAGCTGCGGCTGATGCAGGTGTGGGCATGGTGTTGAGTACCCTTGCTACCAAGAGTTTAGAAGAAGTTGCCACAGTTGCCAATGGTTTGCAATGGTTTCAGCTTTACATCCATAAAGATCAGGGTTTAACTCAGGCTTTGGTGCAACGAGCATACACCGCAGGATACAAAGCAATTTGTCTGACTGTAGATGCGCCTATGTTGGGAAAAAGAGAACGAGATCAGCGCAATGAGTTCACTTTACCTCCTGGCTTGCATCCCGCTAATTTAACTAATATCTCTGGTTTGGACATTCCCCAAGCATCAGGAGAATCTGGTTTATTGACTTATTTTGCTCAACAAATTAACCCCGCAGTCACTTGGAAGGATTTGGAATGGTTACAATCTCTGAGTCCCCTACCTTTGGTAGTGAAAGGAATTTTACGGGCTGATGATGCTGTGCGGGCTGTAGAATATGGAGCGCAAGCAATTGTAGTTTCTAATCACGGTGGTAGACAATTAGATGGAGCGATCGCTTCTTTGGATGCTTTACCTGATATTATCGCCGCAGTAGACGGTAAAGCCGAAGTCCTATTGGATGGTGGTATCCGTCGGGGTACAGATATCCTCAAAGCCTTAGCTTACGGTGCTAAAGCCGTACTCATTGGCCGTCCGGTGTTATGGGGATTAGCGGTAGCTGGAAAAATTGGCGTATCTCACATCATTTCCTTACTACAAGATGAGTTAAATTTGGCAATGGCTCTGAGTGGTTGTGCCAGTTTGGGGGATATTGATTCTAGTTTGGTGAGCCAATTACCAAAAAATTTCTAAATTAAATCTAATTACCTCTTGCCAAACTAAAAAAAATAGGCTATACTTACAAAAGTGACACCCAAGGGCGGGTGGCGGAATTGGTAGACGCACCGCACTCAAAATGCGGCGGCCGTGAGGTCATAGGAGTTCGATTCTCCTCCTGCCCATTTAGAAAAATAAATTCGAGTCACAGATACGAAATAATGTCTGTGACTGGTTTCTCGTGAATATTTCTTTGCTTAATACAGCGGTTTCCGCTCTTATGATGTACAAAGGTGGTGGGGGCATCTTAGCCGCTAGATATGTACCTCATAGCACCGGGAAGTGCTGTATAATTCCGAAATTAAGTAGGGCTGGCTGAATAAAGCTATACTCAACACGGCTTATTCATTTGATTCTGTGGGTAGGGGTTTAGCACTGCTAAACCCCTACAAATTTAGGTTTTTCATAATTTCCTAAAAGTCCATGTCCCAACCGTGTTTAGTATAAAGCCGTTTATTAAAAAGCGTTTCGTGGATTTTTAGAACAAAAAAATGCAAAGTTTTGGTTTATGGTGTCTCAAAACAGTTGCATTTTTCCTTGTCGGATCTAGGAAATTGAGGATATCCAGATAGGTGAAACAGTTAAGATTTCCCCACCCATGGCTTAAGCCACGCCTCGCTATCAGCAAACCTAACTAACCGCTTGACTCTTAGTATAGTAATATGAACTATACCTATAATTATAGTTATATCCGAGTCCTCGGAATTTGTCGCCGTTGACTACTAATCCTAGTAAATTGATGGGAGATGCTTTTAGCGTATGAACAAGTTGCTTTGCGATTGATTTATCTGTTTTATCAATTCTTACAACTAGCATCACACCATCAGTATGAACTGCTACCAATCTAGCATCTACTAATCCTGACAAAGGAGGAGTATCATAAATCACTAGATCAAAATGCTCGGTGAAATAGTCCATTAGTTGACTCATTTTATCTGATGAGAGCAACCGGGCAGGATCGGGTGGTACAGGACCTGCGGTAATCACAGATAAATCATTAAATCCAGGCACTTTTTGAATTACTTGCTCTACATCTATATCTGAAGAAATTAAACTAGTTATTCCCCACAGATTATTTAATTTTGATATTTTGTGAACCTTGGGTTTGCGGAGGTCACAATCTACAAGTAATACTTTTTTCCCCATGACCGCGGCTGTTTTTGCCAAGCTAAATGCCACCGTACTTTTACCATCTCCGGGGACAGCAGAGGAAACAACTAAAGACTTAATTGGTCGATCAGAATTAAGCAGTTGAATATTACTATATAAAACTTGCAAGGATTCCCAAAATGATCCCTGTCCATAATAATAGCTGGATCGGGAAGGACGACGAGGAGAAGTGTTAGATTCATCACTTACCATAAGAGGGTCTACAACTACTTCTGGTTCTTGATCTTTTCCTCTCTTTCTCAGGTTGAAAGATCGACTCCCAACTAAGTTTTTATTAAAGGGAAGAGATCCTAATAAAGGCACTCCCATCTTATCCTGGACATTTTCAATACTGTGATAGGTATCATCAGTCTGTTCTCTGAGAAAAGCAGCACCTATGCCCAACAAAGAACTAGCCACAAATCCCAATAGTAAACTCCGGGGAACATTTGGGGAAATTGGATATCTTGGTAGAGTAAATGCTTGGATTAATTCCCAAGGTAGTTCTGTTTGTGCTACGTCTATTTGTAATTGTTCACGTTTAGCTAAAAACCTCGTCAAACTCTCATTTGCTAGTTGTAAATTCAGTTGAATGTCAGTGTATTGTCTAGAGAGAATTGGTAGTTGTTTTAATTCGCTTTGTAATTGTTGTTCTGCTTGTGTCAGTTGTTGATTATCTACTTCTACTTTCCGAACGAGAACAGCCGCTTGAGCTATTCTAGTGTTCAAAATTCGTTTTGCTTCTGCATTGATAATAGGTAAGAGATTGTTTCTTTTCTCTTGTAAGGTTTGAATAACTGGGTTATCAGTTTGAAATCGAGCTAATTCTCCAGATATTTGAGTATCTAATTGGCGCTGTTGGGCAATTAACTGTTGGTAAAGAGGAGCATCATTGAGAATGGCCAATTGTTCTTCTGGTGTCTGCAATCTCAGATAATTATTTTTAGCAGCGGCTAACTGTTGATTTACAGATAGTCGTTGTTGTGCCAAAGATTGGAGTTTTCCAGTAATTATTCCAGATTGGCTTTCTGGACTAATAAAATTGTATTTTTGGCGAAATATTTGCATTTCTTTTTGCAACTGTGTCACCCGATTTTGGATATTGGGTAGTTGTTGATTCACAAATTTAACGCCTTGACTTAGTTTGGTTTGCCGCTTGTCTAGGCTGTATTTTAAATAGAATTGAGAAAATGTATTCAAGACGAATTGAATTTCTTGAGGATTATTACTTTGATAGCTGATTTCGATGATTTTTGTTGTTCCAACACGACGAATATTTAAACTTGAAACAAGGGAATTATAGGTAATTTCAGGATATGATTGTTGCAATGTTTTAATAATTGGTTCTAGCAGTTCTGAACTTTTGAGAACTTGAATTTGACTTTCGTAATCTAGTCCAGGTTTAGAAAAAGTAGATTCTACCTCCAGGTTTATTTTCCCTACTTGATCATCATTATTAACAGGTTCAACTAAGATTTGAAAGTTTCCTTGATATATAGGTTCTTGATTCAGTGTTGAATAAGTAACACCAGTCATACCAGCAGAAATAACCGCTACAATGATAATCGCTCGGCGTTGTAAAAGTTCAAAAAAGCTCTTAAAACTTAGACCATCAGACTGTTCCTGTTCAGCAAACTGAGAAAATGTAGAATCTGGAAATGATCCAGATGTAGGAATGATGCTATTGATAGAATTGGTCTGGTTTGTAATTTGCTTATTAAGCATTGATTTCTATTGTGTAAGTGGTAAGGGAATGATATATAAACGTTTTTACTATTGTGAAGAAATTGCTATTTGTTAATTCCACAACTCAATTAAGCTGGAAGATATACTTAAATGGAATTTGTCATAAACCAAACCTTGGTATAATTTTCATGCCTGAGATTTTGTATAAACTTAGAGATAATTAGGTCATGCCACTATTTTAAGCTTCTGGAATACCAAAAACAATGTATTTGCACATTATACTCTTACTCATCCAGTATTTGTATATATTGCCAAAACAGACAGTATTTTTTTATATACTAATTTTTGCAACTATTCATTTTTGGTGGTGGGAGACACAACATCTTCCCATTCTGTCCTTTTTTTGATTGGTTGAGCCGGATTTCCTGAGTAGATGATACTAGCTTCTAAGGATCTACCTGTGACACTACCTAATGCTAAAACTGCTCCCCTACCAATGGTGACACCAGGCCCAATGACTGATTTTGCTGCTATCCAACTACCTTCTTGGATATGAATGGGGGCAGGAATCAGTTTAAAATTGGGGTGATTCCAGTCATGATTACCAGTACAAAGATAAACGCCTTGGGATAAACACACATGATTTTCGATGACTACGGTTGCTAGATTGTCAATCCAGGTATTTTCTCCAATCCAAACATGATTACCAATGGTCAAGCGCCAGGGAAACTTAATGCGGACTCCAGGCTTGATATTCACACCTTTGCCGATACTAGCTCCAAAAAGCCTCAGTATCGAAACTTTTATAGATGAGATAGGTAGCCAATAACTTTCAACTAATGGTGAGCCAATAAAGTACCATAAAAGTTGTTGACTATATGGCGCTCCGGGTGTGTAGCTGCCGACTGTGTAATTGTCTAAACGCATAAAATGGGGGGCGAAAACGTGGGTTAAAGCTGGCTCCTGTCCGACCTGAGACAATCCACAACAGGGAACGTCCACTATCACGAACAATGCGAAGTATAGATTCTCTAGGTTGTGGAGAAGGGATAGAGATAGGAGTAAAAGTAATACCTTGACTTCCTAAAACTAAGGTAGCAATAGTTTTAGCTCTGGGCAGATGAAAGGCAGAGGTAATTAAGTAAATATGTTGAATATGGCGCTGTTGGAAATCTTTAACGAGCGTAGTAAAATTAGTAACAGTGTCAACAGCACGGTAGTCAAGGTGAATGCGATAAGTGGGAATAGCTACAGCTTGGAAAATGGAAAAAGCTTGGGCTGGGGGAGCGCCACTAGAGATCCAAATATCTAAATTGGGATGGTTTTGAGCAAATTCTGCGGTAAATCTTTCCCGATCCGGACTACCACCAAGGGTAAAGATAACTTGGGGATAGGGGGCTTGGTAGGAAGCGATCGCTATTCGGATGGGTATAATACTTAGAAATATCATGATCAAGCCTGTGGAGGCAAAAACTACATACTTTGCAATTTTGCAATGCAACAATTTCATTAGAGATATTACTTAAAGTTTCAATTTCTCTGCTTCAATTATATGTATGCTGAGGAGAATTTCTGCCAATACTCGCTGAAATGTATAATACCAACCATGCCAACCGTCAAGAATACCACCTTTGATAATCAGACAATAGACTAAAATTATTAAAGGTGCTAAAACTTTCTTTTTGCGGATGCGATCGCTGATTAATTTAGATTTCTGTTATGATCTTATTTAGGCGATTTCTAGGTCGCGCTATCTCTATTCCTTCGGAACGCTATGCGAACGAGTCCCGTCAGGGATACGCTATCGCATTTCCCAAGAAAAACTTTAAAGCAAGTATCTAATTGGAAAGATTCATTCGCTCAACAATAAACCTCGACAGGGAAAATCTGATCAAATTATTGTGTCTACCACAATCTTTGGATTGAGTAGCTGTCGAAGGCAGAATCTACACTGAGAATTGGCATTTGGCTGGCTATGGACTGAGCTATGAGCATCCGATCAAAGGGATCTCGATGGTGGGGGGGAAGGCTACCTAAAGTCCAAATATGGGCTAATTCAAGAGGCAGCAATTGGATGTCATTAATCTGCTGCTGGACGGCTAACAGTTCGGATAAGGTCATATCAAAGCGGAGTTTACCCAACTGGAGTTTAATTTGCATTTCCCAGATGCTGGCTATACTCAGGAAAAGGATATTGCTTCGGTCTAAAATCAGGCTACTGGCTTTTGTAGAAAGTTTATCTGGACAGATGCCGCACCAAATGAAAGAATGGGTATCTAGCAATAGATTCATTCTTCACCTAGCCAAAATTCATCCGGGAGGGGATTGTTAAAGTCTTCGCTCATCCATCCTTTGCCTTTTTGGAGTCCAAGAATCCGAGGTGGTTGGGGAATAATGTCTTTAATGTGTGGGTGGACATATTTTTGGCTAAGGAACTCAATGAAGTCTTCAATTTGCTGAAGCTGTTCGGGAGGAAGTGCTTGGATCTTGTTGAGTAGTATCTCTGGCTTAGGGATGATTTGGGTTGTCATATTACCGTCGGGGTTCATGTTTTTTATTTTTGGGTTCGCTCAATATCTATTTTCTCTGCTTCTATTATATGTATACTCAGCAATATTTCTGCCAATACTCTCTGAAATGTATAATACCATCCATGCCAACCATCGAGAATAGCACCTTTGAGGATGAGACAATAGATGAAGATTATTAAAGGTGCGAGGATTTTGCGTTTACGAAGGCGATCGCCTATACTAAGTTCATGCTCTGGTGTTTCTAGAAGTTTTTTACTTTCAATTACCATATAACGATCTTGCGCCCATAACCAACGACTCAATGGTTTGCGATCGTCGTGGTGGATGTATGCTGATAGTTGACTGGATTTACCTTGTACAATCACTTTATGAGCGTGTCCATCATCTTGATAAATTGCTTTTTCTCTTTTATAAAGGACTTTGCGGGGTGGAAGCAAAGTACCACGTAAGGGTTTACCAAAAACACAGTATTTGAACCTGACACTATAACTATTTATATCTGACTCTATTGGCAAAGATGTAATTTCCCGAATTAAATCATCGGTTAATATATAATCTGCATCTAGAGATAGTACCCATTCTGATGTAATTTTTGACAGTCCATAATTGCATTGACTAGCGAAGGAATCAAATTTCCTAGAAAATACTTCTAATTGAGGGTAGGAAGACAAAATTTCTAATGTTGTATCTGTGCTATAACTGTCAATAACAATGATTTTACTTGCCCATTTAAGTTTTTCCAGGGTACGGTTAATATTATTTTCTTCGTTATAGGTAAGGATGAGGGGAGTAATTTCTTCTAACATTAGGATATTCAAATAAATTCTTGTGATTAGACAATGGTACTAGAACACAACATACTTTTCCAAAGGTAGGGAAATCTACCCGCAAACTTAAACTTGATATTTGTACAGTTCTCTGATTTAAGTAAATCCGTCATAGTTGGTACAGAAAAGAATTTGATATGACCACCATCCCAAAGAGCGGTAAAATGGTTGTCCATTTTCCCTGTAGCAGCCATAACTAAGTTTTTTAGATAACCATGATAGGGTGTGGTAAGTATTAAACGACCATTGGGTTTGAGGAGTTTTTTAGCGCTTCTGACTAATTCTTTAGGATAAAATAAATGCTCAATTACCTCAATAGAAATCACAATATCAAAGTTGTTTCCTAGTTCAGAATATGGTAAATCGTAAATGCTACCTTGAATAAAGTGACAATTGGGAAAAGTTTGATTAGCCAATTTTACACCTGATTCAGATTCTTCAACACCAACAACCTCATAACCCTGCTGTGCTAGGAAATTGCTTAAACTACCATTACCACAGCCAATATCTAAAATCCGAGGTTTTTGTTTATTGGGGGGGGGTAGCATTTCTGACATCATTTCCATAAGTGGTTTTAGCAAATAACCATGATGATGTCCAGCTTGACTATCTTGATAAGAATATTCGTATTGGTTAGGTGTGTTAGTCATTTGTTTGAATAGATCATTTGGTAAGTTAGGTCTTTTACTGGAGATTCTAACCATTGATTAAAAATAGCGATCGCTGCTGGGATTTTTGCTATGATGGTTTATGTTTGTCTTTTATTCACATCTTTCTGATTATCCCATAATCCGCCAGGGAATTAATTCCCTGTCTAATAGCTCAAGTCTACTGAAGTAGACTAAAGATTAATTTTCAGTCCCCTGAAGTAAACTGGATTCTTGGTTTCGGTAACTTACAAGTCTTTTACTGGAGATTCTAACCATTGATTAAAAAGAGCGATCGCTGCTGGGATTTTTGCTACAATTACTTCTGTTTGCTTGGCTAGTTCTAATACTCTTTCTTTTCGCAGTTGCAGATTATAATTATGACGTGCTAAGTGTCTAAATTTGCGAGAATCATTTAATTGTAATAATAGTGAACCTTGCCATAAAGGAGGACGATTTTCTCCACCAATTTCTGCCATTTGTAACAATAGTTGTTCATGCCAATTTTCCGCTTTTGGCATACCTGCAGAAATGCTTTTTTCAGTTAATTTTATTTAGATCTCATCTAAATTGACTCCCAAAGCCCGCAATTTTTCAGCTAATTTGTCTGCCCGTTGTTTCTCCTGTTCTGCTCTTTCGGCAAAAGTAGGAATCCAATCACCATCTTGATTATACCAACGTAGCCACAAACCTTCTGTACCTTGATATTTTCCCGCCCAAACTCCTACTCCTAATTCCAACTCAGGAAACCAGAATTTTGGTTCTAACAGTTCCACTGCTTGATATTTTGTCCCAAATAGTTGAAATACTCGGAGACGATTTTCATATCTATCGAAAATAACATAATATGGCGATCGCAAATACTGTTCATAAGCCTGCCATTTTGTCGGCGGTTTATTCGCGCTTCTTAATGTTTGTCCTAAATCTTCTGCTTCCGTACCTGGTGATAATAATTCTACTATTAAAAATGGAGATAATCCTTCTTGCCAAATCACATAACTCCAGCGCATATCCTCCTGTTTTTCAGAAGCAGGCACTCCTAACACTAAAAACCAATCTGGTCTTTTATACCATGAATAATGGCGAGGATCATAGTATAAGTTTAAATCTGTACCAATGAACATTTCCTCCCTGGGATAAACGGGAGATTGACAGGTTTCCCGTAATAATTGCGGTTGAAAGTCATGAAATTCGTCTGGCAACCCTGGCTTCTCTGGATTTTCACTAGGTAAGTCATACATGGTTGGCATGGTTTCCCATGGTGGACGGGGATGAATTGTGGAGTCTAATTCTTCATTAATATCCTCACTGGGTAAATCATACATGGTGGGCAGGTTTTTGTGCGGAGGTGCTTCACTTTGATACATGATGACTATCTCCTGTGTTTCATCTTAACAAGAAGTCGGGGATATAAAAATTATATCTTCATACACTGAAACCATTTTTAATGCTATTTTATCCCATGTATAATTATTCAATATAAACTGACGAGCGCGATAGCGAAGCGCGACCTAGGAATCGCCCATTTTTTTTAGCTGATTGAGGATGATCTAAGAAATTCTGAAAATTTAAACTTGAGGGTTACTAAATCTCCTCGGAATTAATCCCCATAGATTGAAGTTTTTCAGTTAATTTAGCAGCTTTTTGTTCAGCTTCCTCAGCCCTTTGACGTTCTTGTGCTACTAATTCACCTCCCCAAAGTAATAAATTTCCTGATTTATCCCACCAACGTAACCAAGAGGTTTCCATTTCCGCTTTTTTTCCGATCCATACACCTAGAAATAGGTTTAAGGATTCTAAATAAAATCGCTTATTTTCATCTGGGGATTGTTGTTCATATTTACCGTCTACTAAATGGTAAACACCTAATGTCCCTGTTTGGGGATGGAAAATTACATATACAGGAATTCTTAAAATTTGCTCATAAAAATACCATTTGCCATAAGGTTGTTTTATTATACATTCATTTTTGAAATATGAACCCACCCTAACCCTCTCTAAGAATTAGAGGAATTTGAAAAGTTAATTAGATTTTGATACACTGAAATCATTTTTAGGGCTATCCTATCCCATGTATAATTTTCTAATATAAACTGCCGGGCGCGATCGCCCATTTCTTTAGATTTTTGAGGATGATTCAGACAATGTTCAATCACGCTGGTAATTTCTACAATATCTAATTGGGGAACGTAACCAACATCATTCTCCTGGATCATAGAAGCTAAAGCTACACCAGGAGTGACAATAGTAGTTAGACCTGCTGCCATTGCTTCGAGTACAACAACTCCAAAATTTTCAGAATGAGAAGTCAGAACAAATATATCAGATCCTTGTAGTAAAGTATCTTTCATTTCACCTGTCACAAATCCAGGACGATGGGTGCAATGATCAAGTTGATTATTAATCAATATTTCACTGATTTCGGTTTCATAATCTGGAGAGCCATTACCTGCTAAGATGAATGTAAACTCTTTACTTTTTACTTTACTCAGAGCCGGAATTAGATAATCTAATCCCTTTTTATAATGTAACCGTGACATAAATAAGATAATTGTTTGCTCTGGAGGTATGTTAAACATTTCCCGTAATTTTTGACGAGCTTGGGGAATATCTGCCGGAATTTGTAGTCCTAATGGCATAACAACGGGTGGAACTCCTAACCCTAAAAGTTCAACTTCTTGAACTTCCTTTGTGGAAGTTAGTTGTAAAATATGACTATGTTGAAGATTACTTTTTTCTATCAGTGATAAATATATCTTTTTTTTCAGTTGACTCTGTTGTAAAGACCATTCACACAGTAAACCATGCGGTTGATTAATATAAGGTACTTGCTGAAATCTAGCAATTATCATTGCCACAGTTGAGGCATAGGAAAATAAAGCATGAATATGTACTAAATCATATTCATGAATATGTTTCCACAGCCATTTCGTTAACTCCCAAGAAAAGGCAAACTCCCGAACAAAAGAGACTTGGGGAGAGAAGCGGGGGAAGAACCTAGTAGGAATTTCTTGATACTGAGTTAATTGACATAATGGAACATTCAGCAAATCATTTCCGTTGTCATTAGTCGTTACTAATTCTACGTTAACTTTGGTATTTTTTAGAGATTGCAGCATTTCCAAGACGGCTTGGCTTGCTCCTCCACGGTGTGAACCGACGGAAGGAATGACATGAAGAATCTTCATGATTTAAATGAAAGCTTATGATTGTGGTAATACTGAGAGATTGAGTAATTATACTCTCGTTGTGCAAATTCAATCAAATAGTTACCGAGGACAAGATATAAAAAAACCGCAAGCAGTGAGAATGTCAAATTACCTAATAGATAGGCTTCTGATACACCACCAACTAACAAAGAAAGCAACCCAGCCATAACTACACTACATTTTAGATAATAATCTGGTCTAATTTTCGAGAGATGATCCAGCTTGAATATCATTTGTAAACTGGTCCAACCAAACATAAACATTGGTATCGCACCAACTAAACCCATGCTTCCCAATACACCCAGCCATGAACTTTCACCAAAGCGCAGGCGATCGCCTACAAAAGGCTCTCCAAATAGGGGATACTTTAGAAATAGTCCCCAATAGCCACTCCAAACCCCGTCACGGGTACTAGTGTCTAAGTTAGACCACTTGGAAGAGGTTGCGGATAATAGTCCTGGTGTATCTAGATCTGTGGGACTGAGGGAGGGTAGAACAAATGCTGCAATTACTGCGAAAATCAATACTATTTGCAATAAATTTCCACCTCGACGGCGGAAAAAAATCAGCACTGAAACAACAGCCACAATTGTACCTGTGCGAGATGCGGTCATCAATAAGCCAAAGATTGCTAAAGCTAAAAACCCTACCCAGATCCACTTCATCCACGAATGTTTTTCATTATGAAAGAATAGGAATAAGAAGGCAGGTATAGTAGCAGTAATCAAAATGGCTGCGTGATGAGGATTGCCCGTAGTCCCCAAAAACCAGCCATGAATGAATGTAATGGCATATTTGTCAATTAATGCCTGATAACCATTAGCAACACCAAATATCACCCCTACCATTGCGATCGCCCATACCCCTAGTTGAAAATTCTCTTCATTCTGAAGCCATCTTGATGGACCCAAAATCACCATTAACACTAATCCCCCAAAGGTAGCAGCACTTAAAAAAGCAAAACCTTGATTCCCATAAACTAATATTTTGAAGAAAATTACACTTTGAACTAAGATCAGATAAATAATGGGCTGGGGTATGATTTTTTGTCGCCAAATATTTTGGGACTTAAAAGCAATAAATATTAATAACACCAGCAAAACTATCGTTAATGGTCGTCCAACTTCACGAATTTGCTGGAGGGGAAAAACTAGCGGTGGGGCTTCTTTGATATATTCATTTGCAAATTTACTTAAGGAAGCAGCAAAACCAAAGATAGCTACCAGAAACCAGCCTAAGCGGGGGCTACGTTGGTTAGCTTTCATAAGCATAAACGAACCGCCACCTAGCAGCATCAAACCCAAGGGTGTGGTAATAAAACCAACTAGTTGATTGACAAAATCCATAGATGTTTATTTACTGTACAGATTTGATGATGGTTAACCAACGTTCTGCCCATATTTCTGCTCCATAAGGTTCTGCAAAGCTCTGGGCGCGTTGTCCCCATATTGGCAAATCATTATAATTATTATGTATCTTGAGTAAAGCTTGGGCTAAGGCTTGAGCATCATTAGCAGGAATAATTATTCCGTTGTATCCAGAACGGATGACTTCTACTGATGAACCACATACTTGAGTGCAAATAACAGGTAAACCAGAAGCAGCGGCTTCAACTAATGCACATCCCCAATTTTCAAAACGACTAGGAAATAAAAAAGCACCGGCATTGAGCCAAATATCTTTCATTTCGCTGGGTTGCACAAAACCTCTGTTTTCAATACCTGGTTGTCCTTGCAAATGTGATTCTAATTCACCTTTACCGCAACAAATTAAATTCCAAGGGTCTTCAACTTCTTGGCGATATTGTTGATATGCTTCTACTAAAATATTTATTGCTTTATCGTGGCTATATCTTCCTACAAACAAAAATGAACGTGGCCAGGATGACTGGTTTCTTGCTGCTAAAAGAGGGGAAAAAGTTTGATAATCTATACAATACAAACCCAAAGAAATGTCTTTTAAAGGTATTCCTAAACGTCTAGCATATTGCCAACTCCGCTCTCCAGTCACAACTACATGAGCCATTCTCTGTAAATAAGAGCGCAGCAGCCAACGAGTTAAATATTGCTTCCAAGTACCCCACCAGGTAGTATCCATACACATAATGAATTTTATATGGCGCAATTGAGATGAAAAAGCCAATTGACGATAGGGTGAATGAAACCACCCACATAAAACCAATACATCAGGATTTTGTTGACTGACTAATTGCTCTATTAATTCTGGTTTATCCCTTTCCTGTAAATCTAGAAGACGGTGAGGAATACCCTGCATTAATTCATCAGCAAAAGCAGTTTGAGTACGAGCTTGAAAAGCAATGACAAATAGCTCAATTTCAGGCATAGCTTGTAATGCTCGCCAGCAAGCTGTCATGTAACCAGAAATATCAGACCAGCAAAAAATAACTCTGATCATGAATAATAGACCTCTTGCAAAATTAATTTTATGTTATGATCAAAGGCTGTGTTTTTTTAGATAAAAGTTAGAGTTACACAGCTATGGTGTTATTTGCGATCGCCAATAACACCAAAAATACATAAAACCTAAAACCTCCTATCGTACCACAGAAACAATTGTGCAAGAGTTATTATTATGTAATACTTATAACCCATTACTTTGTCCACAACCAAATTGAATAAAACGAGCTTCTGTTGCCGATACCATATATTTTACCTACCTATACTCATAAAATGCTCTCTGAAGAATATCAACACAGCGTGACCAAGTATACTGTTTTGCGTGTTCTTTTCCCCGCTGGCTATAATCTTGTCGCAGTTGTGAATTTTCCTCAAGTTGGATCAGTATATCAACAATGGCTGCTGTATCTTCTGGTTCAACAACAATACCTGCTGTCCCCACAACTTCTGGTAAAGAACCACGGTTACTGACTATGGGGGGAGTTCCTGCTGCCATTGCTTCTATTGCCGGAATGCCAAAACCTTCATAATGGGAAAGAAACAACAGTGAGGAAGCACAACGCATCAGCCGAGGTAAATCATTATCTGGTACTATTCCTAATAGTTTTACATTAGGTAAATCTTTAGCTGCTGCAACATATTCTGGTTCAGAATCTCCAGCAACGACAATCTCTATATCAGAATTTGCATCTAGTAAACCTTTAGCGACATCTAGGACAAAATCTGCACCTTTTCTCAATCTTAAACCACCAATAATGAAAGTATACGGATTATTTACAGGTCTTTCTAGCTTCAAGAGGTCAATTGAGGCAATATCATAAAAAGATTGTTCTACACCATTGCCCACAACCACTATTTTATTTGCATCTGCCCCCAGTAATTCAACCATCTGGTGTTTAGAAAATTCGGAGACGGTAAAAATTACCCTATAATTAGCCAAAGCCTTATAAATCCACTGACTCCATTTATAACGAAACCAACGATGTTCACGAGTATTTGACCAAGGTAAATCAGTCTCAAATGCTTGAATATCGTGGATTGTAACGGCTACGGGACAGCGTGAAACTGGAATATAAGTTTCCATTGGTGCAAATAACCAATCTGTGTTTGCAGGAAGGTATTTATCCATTTTGGGAAACTGAGCTAATTTCCACACTCTTTCTGTTAGGTTCTCTGGCAATGGGAAAGTTTTTAAAGGTATATCTCTTAAAGGGGAACGTCGATCAAGCTTGCCATCAGCTTGTAACCATTGCTGGGAACAGAGCAATTCTAAGTATATATTTTCCTGCGATGATAATCGCAGCAGGATGTTATTCATATACCTTCCTACACCTGTGCAGGGTAAGTAGGTACGGATGGGGTGGATATAGGAGATGATCTTTAACATAAAAATATAATAGCTTTATGTTTGTCGGTTCTTCGGTACTTACTATGCTAAATAATTTTGTCAAACCCTAAAATCCTTATAATGTAAGGATTTTACGTTAATTCATTTAACGTCAATGCAGGATAAATCCTGCAACTAGCCTTCATCCCTTGTCTAAAGCCCAGGTGTGGCTTCCTGAGTCAGCCCCACCTTCAAGGGTTTTCGGCATTTTCCTTATAAATTTGGCATCAAAAACAATGAAACCCTTTATTTATATGGGTTATGGGGTAAATAAACTCATATTTGGCATGACAGGTACGGAAGAACCTGTTTGTCAACATCCACATCAGTAAAGTAATCTTCATATTCCTTGATGCTTGAATTCAGATTGTCATCGGTAAAAAAATGTAATTCCTTGGCTGAAGGAATGTAAATTTTGGGATATTGATTAAGGACTTTAAAAATACAAGTCGTAGCAGATTTTGGAGAGCCGATACCAATAAAATTAGGAAGCATGATGGTATGAAATCATAATTTTAGCGATATTTAAAGGATAGAGTGAATAAAATTCATCGAGATATATTGCTTCTTTATTCTGTTATGCTTGAAGAGAAATGAAATGCCTTAATTAATAATTGACGAATACTACCAAATGTATATCTCGTCCAATAAACTTGGGGATTTTTGCATGATAGAATGAGTACTTTTAACACTTTTAAAATTCGATTTGTTTTCGGTTGTTGATGAATTTTAGCTAGATTTTCATACCATAGTAACCGCTCTAGCCAGAATTTAGCAGGTTTATGTAAATTTTGATATTCTGGTTCATCAAGAAGACTTTGCACAATATATTGACCTTCTTGTTTTACCTTACTCGGGGCGGTCTTTTGTTCTTGATGACATCTAAAATTAACTAATACTTGGTTAGAATAATTAACGTGAGGATAATGATGTACATATCTAACTACTCGGTCAAAGTCAAATTGAATTTGTAAATTTTCGTTGAAATTACCAATATTTTTTAATAACTGAGTCTTAAACCAAAATGCTGGTTGATGATAAACAGTATCTTTTTTGCTCGGTTTATTTGTAAATATAAATCTAGTCAATAAACCTTCAGGTGTAATATTTTGTGTAAAAATTTTTACTTGATTGCCTTCTTCATCGAAATTATTGACCACACCTCCGAAAGCATCATAACCTTGAATGCCCTGGGCAATAGCCAGCAAAGCACCTGGCATTAAAATATCATCAGAATTAATCCAATTAAAAATTTCACCAGTTGCTCTTTCTAAGCCTTTATTGATAGCATGAGTTTGTCCCCTGTCTGGTTTACTTTCCCAGTAAGTAAGATAAGATTCATACTTTTTGATAATTTCAACAGAATTGTCTGTACTACCTCCATCAATTATTATGTATTCTAAGTTGGGATAACCTTGAAGTAACACTGAACGAATAGTTTCTTCCAGAAAGTGACCATAGTTATAGTTAGGAGTAACAACTGTGATTTTGGGATATTCTAGATTGAGCGATGAAAAATTAGAATCAACTGAACTCGCACAAGACCAAGGCCAGCCAATTTTATTACTTACAGGAAAATTGCTCATGATGTGTATATTCTTAATTTGATTCTAAAACTGCGGCAACATTAACAACTCGATGAATAATTTTATCAGAAATAAAAAGATAACGTCGAGCTAGGATTTCATCAAAAGAATGACCTACAATCTTTTCAAGAATTTGCTTAAACTTACAGATATATTTTGCATACCAAAATAGTTTACCAGGTCCCCATTGGTAATAGTCTAAAGATAAAACGCCAGGTTTTTCGCAAATATAAGTAATATCTCGGCAAATAAATCCGCTATTTTCAACCATCCGATTAAACATTTCTTGATCATATTCTCGAGCAAAAAAGTTTTTATCTTGAGATTCTCTTTCGTAAACTGAACCATCAATATAAACAATGTTGCCTTTTTCTTTATAGGGAACCGTTAATAATATATCTCCTTCAGGCTTCAACACACGCTTGATTTCAGTTAGTGCTTTTACGTCTCCATCTTTCTCTGGGTAGATATGCTCTAAAACAGAAATAGTAACTACTTTATCAAAAATATGGTCATTAAATGATAAACAACGTACATCTTCACGATGATATTGAATATTGGAAATTCCACAAATATCGCAAATTTTTCTGTAAAGTTCAATTTCACTATCTATGATATTAATATAGTCAAAATGAACAAGAGGATACTGGTGAGCTAAAAAGATACTAAACCACTGAGGGCTGCTGACATCAAGAACACGTTGACCTGGTTTTAGAGATAGCCGAGTATAAATTGCAGAAAACTCAGCATATCTCATGTAATCAATTAATTTTAATTGTTCTAAATTTAGAGAATTTTGTTTTAATTCTTCTCCTATTTCAGAAAAACATTTTTCTGAAGTTGAGACAATAAAGTTTTTCAATTCTGGAATAAATGATGTTTTATTCATTTTCATATCCACAAATAAATTTGAGTGTGTAAATACTTCAAAAAACAACTAGAGTTTAATTTGCTCATCACATAACAAAACATTTAAAAGCTAATTTTATTGAGTTAATGATAAATTAAATCTGAGTTTACTTAAGCACTACGGACAATTTCTAGAAAGCGGTATCCAAACGCTTGAACCTCCTCTATATTTCTAATCCTAGCTAGATTTTCCTGATCTACATCTGAACCAGAAGATAGTTTTTCCCACCATTGAGCAATAAGTTCAGCTAGTTGTTCAGGAGAGTTACGATCAAAAAATACACTTCCTGGTGGGTCTTGCTCTAAATGAACTGGAAAATCAGAAAGAATCATTTTCTTACCAAGACAACGAGCATCTTCGACAACTGTACTCCAACCTTCAAATAGAGATGGTTGAATCACAGCGAGAGAGTGCCGCATTAGTTGAATTTGGTCACATCTAGGAATTAGACCTAATAAATATACTTGACTGGCTAATCCATAAGTATGAATGGTTGTCAGAATTTTATCTAAGTAGTTTGGTTGGCGGTGGTCATAAACATGACCAGTACAAACAACTTTCGGATAGATAGAATTTGCCTGAAGTATTTTCAAAGCTTCTAATACAATTAAATGATTTTTGTGCTGCCAAAATTGATTACTAATCAAAAATAATTTATCTGGTAGAAAATATTTCCGTTGAATTTCAACAGGATCTAATTTAAACCATAAATCTGGAAGGCTAGTGCGAAAATTCAATACTTCAGTTGCACATTTAGAATCAGGATAAAATTTCTGGAAATCAGCCGCAGATGTTTTACTGCTCAGAACAACCCTGGAACTTAATTCAGAAATTTGAGTGAAATAACTATCACGACACTTTATTTCGGTATCTGAAAACAAATGCGGCAGATACTTGTGCTGAAAGTCAAATATCCAGGGAAATCCTCTATAGGAGAGGTTGGCTTTATTAGGTGTTAAGAAAGGATAAATAAAGTCAATATTACCCTTATTCAAAAAAGGTGATAACCGAGGTTCTGGATGTGGTTGAATAGTTCTAATTATTTTCCATTTTAAGCGATTTATAAAAGTATAAGGTTCTAATTCAAAATCTAGGTTATATTGGTAGTCTAAGTTATTTTTTAATTGCTCTTGAATTTCTGGTTCAGCATATTTACCATCAAATAACAAACAAATTTCAAAAGTTGAGCGGACTTCGTGAGGTAAGCTGGATAAGGCAAAAATAATATTCTTGATATACTCAGCACCACCTATCCAATTACGTCCCCCTTGCATTAACAGACCAATTTTTAGAGGTTTATTCATATACCTACCAATTCAGCACGACACCAGGTTACAAAAGTTTTAACTCCCCGTTCTAGCTCAACAGTAGGAGTAAAGCCAATAGATTTTAATTGAGAAATATCAGCTTGCCAATTAAGAGGATTACCAGGAGGGACAACTCCATCAAATTCTGGTGTAGAATCTTGCTCTAATGAATTTAACACCATTGTTGCCAGTTCAGAAATTTTTACCTCTCTACCTGTACCTAGATTATATACTTCTCCTGCCATTGGTGCAGACTCTACAACTACACTTAATGCTCTAGCGATATCTAAAGCATGGATAAAATCACGGCTTTCTTCTCCTGTACCTTGTAATAACAAAGAACCTTGAGTTATTGCTTTTTGGCAAATATCCCAGACAACTTGACGACGTAAACCAGGACCATAAGCAGAAAATATTCTCACACTGGCTGTTTGTAACCCATAAACCTTTGTAAATTCCAGACACATTTGCTCACACATTAGTTTATGAAAACCATAGGGTGAAATAGGAGTAACTTTTTGGTTTTCACTCACAGGTAATGACTGAGGATTTCCATAGACTGCTGCGCTGGAAAGGAAGATAAATTTACATTTAGCAGAATAGAGCCGTAGTGAATTAAGTAATTCAAAGGTAATTACCGAATTTGTATAAAAGTCTGAGATAGGTTCAGAGACAGATAAGCCAACTGAGGCACGACCAGCACAATGAATGCAAATTGAAGGTAGATATTCCTGCAATATTTCCTTTAAATCAGAACTTGGTAATCTGAGGCAATAGTATTTTGTTAAGTTGGCTAAAGGTGCATTTTCAGGTGGAGATGTACCAATACCGATGATAGACCATCCTTGTTCTGAGAAATAACGGGCAACATAGCGACCAAGAAAGCCAGTTACACCTGTAACCAAAGCAATTTTATTATTTTCTGTCATCGCTTAACGGCTAGGAATGAATACAGACGACCAGGGCTATTTGATTTTTGTGATACATACCAACCATAAAGGTCTTGCAATATCTTAAATCCAGATAATTTAGTCCCTAATATTGCTCCACAGAACTTTGATAAAGAAGATTTAACTAAATTCTGATATTCTGCTTGACTCATTGGTGCATAGTTGATAACGCTTTCTAATGGAGCAAACGAGCGAATTATTTGTAACCCTGCTGAAGAAATAGCATCTTTATATTCTTCTAAAAGATAGGCATTTTCTCCACCATAAAGATGATGAAGAGGATGGGAATCTAAAAATTGTTGTAAATCTTCTTTTCGAGAAATAATATGTTCACGAGTAGCAATAAAATAACCACCAGGTTTTAATACTCTTGCTGCTTCTTGACACAGTTGCTTTAAGTTCTGTGCATGATGCAAAACTGCTCTACCATAGACAATATCAAAATAATTGTCAGTGAATGGCAATGTTTCACCCCAGTCCTGCACAACTTGAATGGATAAATCTGTATTTTTAGCCAAACGATGAATTGCACCAGCACCTACTAAATTACTAGAATCTGGTTCTAATGCTGTTACAGAACATCCAGCTTTGGCAAAGGCGTAACTAGAAATTCCTCTCCCTGCTCCTATATCTAAAACTTTTCCTGGAATTTTTGGTTTCAATAGTTTATTTAAAGCAGTCCATTCTTCACTGTGACTAAAACGTTCAGCAGCAGATTTTAGGGGGTCATCATAATAGCAATGCTGAACCAGTTCTTGTTGTTCAGGCTGCTCTCTTAACCATTGTACTGCTTCTTCCCAAGTTAGCATTTTATCGCTCATTTTCTGGAATCTCCCGAATAATTCTTGCTGGGTTGCCAGCTACAATTGTCCAAGGTGGAACATCTTTTGTAACTACCGAACCAGCACCCACAACTGATCCTTCTCCAATTGTTACTCCTTTTAAAATAATACAGTTAAAACCTATCCAAACTTTATTAGATATTTTTACTGGTGCTATTTTCACATTAGTCCAATCTTTTTTTCCCTCTAGCCAATTAATTACATCTTCTGACCGCTCAGAAAAAGAAATTGAATGGGAATTATGATCGACAATAATTGTTCCCCATGCAATCATTACATCGTCACCAATTTCTATGCCGTTGGCAGAAACAATCATGGCATTAACAAATGATCTTTTGCCAATTGAAACTCTAGCATTTTCCTTGTCAAAAAAAATAGAGCCATCTACTTGACTATTTTCGTTAACAGTAACCGAGCAATTTTTTCTTAATGTAATCTTATTTTGTGGAATTTTTGATGAAGGATGAATTAGTATATTCTCGTTAAAAAAATCCAAGTTTAAATCTTTATCAATCTTATTCGCAATCTTACGCAGTCCATTTGCAAATTTTTTAATTAATTTTTTCAGTGCCATTTCAAGATTTTAGGTTTTAAATTAAAGTTAATATGTTTTATTGATTTTAGGTGTTTAATTTTGATGTCAAAATCTTACGAGTTTATTTTTAATACGTTGTAATAAACTTGGATGACGATTTAGCGATCGCAAATATTTAAAAACTATATTTACCTCCTTGTCATTCAATTTAAGAGATTTTGGCATAGATAATATTTTATCTTGAGTCATTTCACCATCAAACGATGAAGAATCTCCACAATGAGTGCCGCTACCATCAAATCCTATATTTGCAACAAGTGATTTATTAGGGAAAAGCGTTAAGCCATCCAACATAAATGTACTTAAATACCAGCGAATAGCCCAAGAGTCAATCTTACCAGCGATTTGAGACTCTAACATATTGAAATAGTTAAACGAACCATTTAAATCAAACTTATATTTCTGTTTTTTGTTTGCCTTGATCTGTTTATAACCATTCATTTCAGGATCAAAGTGCTGCCATGCTCGCTGCCACGTAGCCCATCCCCATGAAGTTGTAAATGGAAGAAAGATGGCATCATTATCTGAAGTTAATTTTACAGGGAATATATATCCAGATACCTGGATTACTTTAGACTCTTTTTCATAAAGCTCTAAAGCTTTGTTCATATATTCTAGAAAAAAAGGAGACAAAATTAAATCGTCTTCTAAGACAATAACTTTACCATATTTACTACAAAGTTCTGTAACACCTTGAATAATAGAGTTAGCTAATCCCAGATTCTGCTCCCGTTCAATAATATGAACTTGTCCACACCATTGTTTACTTCTAACTACCTCCCTGACTTGTGTAACAGCTTCTTCATCTTCTGGCTTTTTAGGTGCATCACAAAATATAAATAACTCACTTGATTCTGCACCTTCATTTTGAGCAAGTGATTCTAGTGATTGTTTTGTATGTTCAGGTCTTTTATAAGCAAAAAATGCTATTGGGGCTAAATTCATAAAGTATCAATTTATTACTAATAAGTTTCTAATCTAAAAATTAAAGTTCTCATTGTTTTAGCAAGTAAAACATAGCCTCTTTCCTCTAAAAATAAACATACTTTGGAAGTATTGATATTTTTTAAAGAACTTAATTCCAAATCCTCTACTAAAAGCACTTTAGGTTTATACTTATCCCAGTTATTGGAACTCATAACTTGATAATCTAAACCTTCAACATCAATACTCAAAAAATCAATTGTTTGTTTAGGAGGTAGATGTTGATCTAAAACCTCAGCTAATGTCTGAGTTTTTTGTAGTTAGTTTTTGAAAAATCTGCCGACTGAGTATGTAAATCTTTACTCATATTTTTATGTTGTCATATCTATCATACTCACGACGTAAGCTACCAATACCAAAGTGTGGACTCTTACCTGATAACGGCTTGAGTGAAAATGTTTTTTGTAAAAAAAGCGAAGTTGTTTTGGTATAGTAAACTATTGGTGTTAACCCAAAAAAGTCCACTTGAATCAAATTATTATTTCTCAGTGCTGAACACAATTCTGGATATCTTTCGGAGTCATCAAGTATTATTAAACCATCATTAGATAAATACTTTATTGCAACCTCAGCAGAGTCATATCGATAAGCTCCGTCAATCACTATTAAGTCATACAGTATATTTCCACTTTCTATGAAATTAACGTATTCAGATTTTTGTTCTTTCAAAATAATGTTTAAATTACTTGATTTTGATTTACTGATTACTTCAAACCATGAAGCATCTTTTTCGACACTAGTAACGCTCTTAGCTAATGATGCCCAGAATATAGAACTGTTACCACTTCCATATTCAAATATATTTTTATCACTAAAATCAAACTGTTTTAAATACTCAATAGCTGGGTATGTATACCAAGGGATTGGATTTAAGTCACTGTCAACCGGTTTGCCCAACAGAACTGATTGATGATGACCATAATCATTTTCAAAAAGATTAATAATAGAAATGATTTTGTCAAGACCAATTTCATTGGACATTTTGGAAATACGAACTATGTTCTTAATAGTTCTATATTTATTTATTAAATGTTGTCGAAAATTTTTTATCATCAGCTTATTTTTTCGATTAATTACTCAGGACTGTATCTTTAATAGAGAAAGTATAATCTAGTAAAAAGTTTCCTTGCATTGTCGGAGGTAATTTACCTGTTCCATAAAAGTCACCCCCCTCAACCTCAAAAAAACCAGCATTTGCAATCCAATCAGATACAGTACCGTTGACGGTACTAAAAATAGTAAAGCCGTACCTTCCGGGTGTTAAAGGCAGTTTATCTAATTCTATTACTATGGACTGTGCATCTGCTTGTACCTCATCTAAATCTGAACCTCTAACTTCTGTACTAAGGTTTGTAATTCTTTCTCCTATTTGGTTATCAATGCCTAATGCAATATTTAAATTCTTTAAGGTTTGTTGGGTATTATTTCTAAAACCAAGAATGATTCTTACTTTTTGACCACTATAGAAATAAGTTACATTTTCCCCTTTCTCATTTTGAAATTCTACTGATATAAATCTAATTTTGCCATCACCTTTTCTATCTTTTCTATCTTCTAGAGAGATACTTAATAAATTTGTCGAGGTGCTAAGATACTTGCTGATAACTATTTGTGTTTGAGCATCATTGACTAATTCGCCTTGATTCAGCCAAATTGCCCTTTGACATAAATTCTGTATCGCTGCCATCTGATGGCTAACAAATATTACAGTTCTTCCCTCCTTCCCCACATCCTCCATCTTCCCTAAACACTTCTTCTGAAACTGAGCATCCCCCACCGCCAAAACCTCATCCACAATCAAAATCTCTGGCTCTAAATGTGCCGCTACCGCAAACGCCAACCGCACATACATCCCCGAAGAATAGCGCTTCACTGGCGTATCCAGAAACTTCTCCACCTCCGCAAACGCCACAATTTCATCAAACTTCCGCTTAATCTCCTCCTTACCCATACCCAGAATAGCACCATTGAGAAATATATTCTCTCTCCCTGTCAACTCTGGATGAAAACCTGTTCCCACCTCCAATAAACTCGCTACCCTACCCTTAATTTTAATACTCCCTTTTGTCGGTTCTGTAATGCGGCTTAAAATCTTCAATAGTGTTGATTTACCCGCCCCATTGCGCCCAATAATCCCAACTCTATCACCTTGTTTAATATCAAAGGATACATCCTTTAAAGCCCAAAATTCCTCAAAAGCAGGATTTTCATTCTTAGCTTCAGGATTGATTAAACTACCAATAGATTTAACTTTATTAGTAATCACATCTCGCAGTGCTGTATAGCGTTCCTGCTTTTGATGGCCAATAATATATTTTTTGCCTAGATTTTCAACGCGAATAACTGTATCTGACATAAGTATTAATTTATCAATTTGAAAATTATTGATTTGACGGCTTATATATCTCAAGATTAAGCTAAATTTAGCATTTAATTATAGAAGTAGCCAAATTACCCACCTATAGTATATTATTAGCTCACTTATAACACACTTATTTTATAAGTTGCCAGTAGTTATCCCCTATATTTGAATAGGATTTTCTCCTCAGCTTGTTTAAATTCAATATCAAATAAATCAAACACAACTTCCCTACCCAATAAAACTTCTTGGCAATCCTCATTTTGTAACCAGGCAACAGGAGCAGAAAAGGTATAATTGTCAATCTGCATTTCAACTTGTCGGAGTACATATTGTACACTCCCCCCTACTCCTTCTCCATTACTCAGAACTTCTCCTTGAGAGAGGGCATATCCTAAGTCTGTGCCTAAATAAAATGTAATTAGGCTAATATCCGAACCAGAATCTACAAGCATTTCCAGAATTTTAGAATTTTGAAAATTTAGACAGACTTCGTATTTTGGCTGCCAATCATGTTTTTTGACTGTTCTAAAACGCACTGGTAAAAACTTCACTGGCTCAATAAATTCGTTCTCGTAGATCCGTTCAGTGATGTAGTCAGAAGATTTTAAGTTCTGAAGGTCAATTTGCTGTGTCATGATTCTATAATCTTGGTGATGAGCTATTACACCATCCTTAGTGTAAATAATCCATTCTCCACGATATTGTTTTAGTTTTCGGTAATTTGCTTTACGCCATTCTTTGGCACTATTGTATTTTTCGTTCATATTTAACTGAGTTTATAAACATCATACAGCACTTTCCGGTGTTATGAGGTACATATCCAGCGAGCAAGATGCCCGCACTACAATAGTTTCATAGTTCAAGTTTGTACCTCATTAGAGCGAAATCTGCTGTAATAACTATTATGATGGAAACCATTCAGGATTGAGAATTTCTCTTAAAGAATAAGGACAAGTTTCAGGGAAAGATAATGGTGGATTTATCTGATACATGATTGATTAGCTCACTACATAGCTTTTTCAAAATCATCTGTAGTGTTACACAAGAATTCAGGATTTAATATTTCTTGTATATCATAAGGACAAATTTCTGAAAACGTACTTAATACTAAACCTGTTTCTGCTGATGCTTCTCTTCTCGCATTTCGATAAGCTTTGGGTAAAATATCAGGAATGTATTGTTTCAAACTTGGTTTTTCATTGAGTATATCTTGTAAATCATCTCTTTGGTTGGCAATGGTGGTAAACCAACTAATAGAACGTTTAGAAGATTGGTATTGCCATTTTAGCAAATGAGGTAATAAAATTATTAACCGATTTTTCAACTCATTTTTTTCACTAATGCCCATACTATCTAACTCTTCTGCCAAGTTCTCCCAATCCAAAGCTGTGATATCTCGACTAGCTAAGGCTAATTTTTGTTGAGTTAACCAATCCATGAAATCTGTTTCGTAGAGAGGTGATTTAGACATAAAATTAGTAATGATTACCTTTGTACCGGACAATTTTTCAACCCTATTGATCATTAGGTAAGCTGATACCTTGTTCTAATAACAATTGTCGTAATTTAGCTACTTCTAATTCAGCAGAATCTGCCCGTTGCTTTTCCTGTTCTGCCCGTTGCTTTTCTCGCTCTTCTGGAGTAGGCAACCAATTATTCTCTTGATCATACCAACGTAACCACTGTCTAGTTAGTCCTTGATATTCTCCCTCCCATAACCCTAAACCTAATTCAGCTTCTTCTAGCCATACCCCTAATCCATTAATAGAGAGCGGTTGATAACGGTTCGTTACCAAACCATAACAGTGAAACTCGTCAGTATAACGGTTATAGACAAAATAATAGGGGATTCTGAGAATTTGCTCATATACTGTCCATTTATTAGGAGGTTGATTAACTTCCCGTAAATTTTTATTTCTCCCTAAGTCTTCGTTTTCTGTTCCTGGAGATATTAATTCTACCACCACAAAGGGATACGTTCCTTCATACCAAGTAACATAGCTTAATCTTAGTTCTGTTTGTTCATAAAAACGGGATACCCCCAAAACTGCAAACCAATCAGGGCGTTTGTACCATTGTGTATGCTTGCTGTCATAGTATAAATTTAAGTCACTACCTGTAAATACATTATCTTCTGCATAAGAAGGTGGACGAAAAGTGCTACGCAATAATTCTGGTTGTAAAAGGTGAAATTCGTCTGGCAACCCTGGCTCCTCTGGATCTTCGCTAGGTAAATCATACATGGTTGGCAGTGTTTGTTGAGGAGGTAATGGCTCATAGCTGGGTTTGTTATACACATCGCTTTGATACATTGTTAATTATCTCCTGTATTTAATCACTGTTGCCATAGGTCTTAATCCCAGAATAATGTAGTGTTTCGTAGTCAATAGTAGGAAATATTTTCCTGCTATTGACGTTTGCGGTCGGTTTGACCAGTCATTATTTCTAAGTAAAGTTTGCTTCAACCTAGTTATCTAAGCTTGTTAGGGTAAAGACACTTTCCTTTCGGAATGTTTAATCAGTACCGACAGATCATGGAACTAGCGAATCCCAAGGTGTCATGACTTAAATAACGTTTACCCTTTGACTACCCTTCGACATAGCTCAGGGCAAGTCGCTCAGGGTGGTCTGGTTCACATCTAATCCGTATTACTACTTTTTAGAATGATCCCAAGATTCAACTATAGATTGATTATCACTGACATAACCATGAAATCTTGTTCTTAGAGAGAGAATTCAGACAGAAAATATCAGTGAAAATAACTTTTCCATTCTAGCAAATGATCTTAAATAACATCTGCAAACGTTCGTTCCATCTTCCGAAAATACCAAATTCCACTCACTAATAGTAAAACAACTAGAGCCATAGAGAGAATAAAACCTGGTAAATATAACTGGGAGTTACCGCCCAAAATTGCCCACCGAAAACCATCAATTACTCCCACCATTGGATTTAAGGAGTAGAGAAACCGCCACTTTTCAGGAACAATAGTGCTACTAAATCCTACGGGTGAAATGTATAAACCAAACTGGACAATAAATGGGACAATAAACCGAAAATCTCGATACTGGACATTTAAGGAAGCTAACCATAATCCTGCACCCATTGAAGCAGCAAAGGCCACACCAATAAATAATGGTAAGGTTAAAATTCGCCAAGTGGGAACAAAGTTATACCAAGCCATTAAAGCCAATAAAATTATCCCAGAAATCATAAAATCCACAAAGCTAACTACTACCGCGCTAGTAGGTACTACCAATCTGGGAAAATAGACTTTTGATAGTAAATTGGCATTACCAATTAAACTATTACTACACTCTGAGAGGGAATTGGAAAAGAACTGCCAAGGTAACATGGCGGAAAATACGAGAATTGGATAGGGCGCACCTTCAGAAGGTAATTTTGCCAATTGTCCAAATACTACTGTAAATACTACCATTGTCAAAAAAGGGCGAATTAGCGCCCAAACAATCCCAATGGCTGTTTGTTTATATCTAACTAAAATATCTCGCCAAGCTAGGAAGTAAAATAGTTCTCTATATCGCCATAAATCTTGCCAGTATTGCTTTTCTGTCCGCCCTGCTTCAATTATTAGTTCTGGTGGAGAAGTGGTTTCTTTCATGACTCTGATCTAGCTAACCTCATATTTACCATCATTTTCACGACATCTTGTATTTTATAAGAACATAGGCTGAAAACCCCGGAATTAACTCGTAGTTTTCTGTTTTTCAATAGCAGTTAGGTTTATCTAATTCCTTTCAAAAACTAGATTTGCTTCCGATTGAACTCTGACTTAATTAGACTCACAAATACACTAATAATTTTTTCTGGTTGATTTATATAATACTCATCTAAATCAACTACCACTAGATTACCAGTTAATTGCAAAAACACCCATTGATTGCCATTGGTAACACAACCATAAATATTTTCAACATTATTTCCCTCCGATTGATTTAATTGAGCAGCAGCAATCATTTCGGCAATACATTGAGCGAATCCTTGTTTAAGATTATCATTTTTCGCCTCCACCAAAGCAATCACAGGAGATGTCACATATAACTGTTGAGATGATAGACCGATTAAGAAATCGCAAAATCCATTTAAACCTTGCTCAATATTAACATTAAAATCAATTCCTGAGAATAAACTAATTTTATTATCTAATAATCTTCTTACTTCAATTAAAACAGGGGCAATAATCATTTCTGATTTGGCTTTCTCTGTACTAATTGCTTGAGCTAAGGGAATATTATTTTGTAAGTATTTGATAAAAAAAGCATCAACTGTTAACTGGTCGAAAGCAGTGAAAACATTTGTTCTTTCTTCAATATTAATGCCAAATATTTTAGTGATTCTCTCTAGAGTAAAGTCACTATAAGCCATTTCTTATAACCTTAATTTTGCTTAATGTTTTGGCTAAGTTTATAAACATAATAAATATTATGATGGCAACCATTCAGGATTGAGAATTTCTGTTAAAGAATAAGGACAAGTTTCAGGGAATATTGTTGGAGATAGTTCAGATTTACGAATTGTATTATTTCTAGCTTTGGTGTAAATTTTATCTATGATTTTTTCACAATGATTATAAAGAACTTTAGACTCTAATAATAAATCTAATTCAGACCTAAAATTATCAATTTCTTCAATCCATCCTTTGGCACAATAGAATCTCTCTGCTTCCCAATATTGATAAAGAAGTAAATGCTTAATAAGTTGTCTCAAGTAACTTTCTACTTTACGCCTTTGTTCGTTTCCCAATGCAGTGATTTCCTCAATCAAATGTTCCCAGTCAATATTTTCTAAATCCCGATTTTGCAGTTGGGTAAGGGTAATATCCAACCACTCCGGATAATCTTGTTCATAAATCTCACAATTTGCTTGTGTAGGTGGCATTTTACTTACTCAATTACAGTTGATGTTTGATTTCAATCTCAGGGATGTTTCACTTAACTATTTTAGCAAAAGTTCCCGACTGGATCAGATTTTTTTCATGATTCTAATCTCGCGTCTACCATCATTTTCACCACATCCTGCATTTTATATCTAGCTTCCCATCCTAACTGGTTCTTAGCCTTACTCGGATTACCTCTACCCACAGCCAAATCTGTAGGTCTGAACAGGTTACTATCAACTACTACATGATCATGCCAATCTAAGTTTAAAGATAGAAATGCTGCCGCGACAAAATCTTCCAGGGAAGTGCTTTCTCCCGTTGCAATTACATAATCATCTGGCTGTGATTGTTGCAACATTAAATACATGGCTTCCACATATTCTTGCGCCCAACCCCAGTCCCGCTGAATTGACATATTACCTAAATATAATTTTTCCTTACTACCTTGGGCAATGCGACAGGCAGTAGCAATAATTTTTTGAGTGACAAATCTTTCTGGACGCAGGGGAGATTCATGATTAAATAAAATTCCTGAACAGGCAAATAAACTATAAGCTTCTCGGTAGTTAGCTACTTCCCAAAAAGCAGCGGCTTTAGCTACAGCATAAGGACTTCTAGGACGGAATGGAGTATTTTCTGCTGCTGCTACATTGCCAGTATCACCAAAGCATTCACTCGAACCTGCATTATAAAGTTTAATGGTCGCGCCTAAAAACCGAATGGCTTCTAATAAATTTAGTGTGCCTGTAGCTATGCTTTCTAATGTTTCTACAGGTTGTCCAAAAGATAAACCGACGGAAGTTTGTCCGGCCAAATTATAGACTTCATCTGGTTGGATTTTTGTCAGTACCTGTAAGACGCTACGGAAGTCAGTCAAGGACATTGACTCCAGCTTTACTTGGTCTTTAATTCCTAAGTGGACTAAATTCTGGAAAGGAGAAATTTGGGCATCTCTGGAAGTTCCACAGACTGTATAGCCTTGTTTTAGCAGCAATTGCGCCAGATAAGCTCCATCTTGTCCAGATACTCCACAAATGAGAGCTTTTTTCATATCAATATCAATTCATTACCCAGAAGTCTTTAACACTGTTACCCCCAAGCATCCGAGATTGTCTGTAGGTAAATTCTCCCACAGAAGGATTACGATGGGGATGAATTACACCTGTTGCTTGTTGCCAAAGTTCGGCTGGGGCAAGAGATATCTCATACTTAGATCCATGCTTATGCACATGATACCATTTTGTTTCCTGGCACTCTTCGCACCAAAAAGCCTCTAACCACTCACCAGTTAAAGAAATTGTAGTTTTATTGGCGACTAAAATCATCGCTTCTCGACGAGCAATACCCCGCTCTTGTAGTTGTCCGGCTTGTTCGGCAAATAGCCCGTGTTTTTGACTAACACTATCTATATAGCAGCCATGTATGGGACAATGGATAGCCCTGCGTTGGGAACGTTTCCGATTTCGCTCACACCTTTTCTGCACTTTGGCCTCCTGATCACTAACTAAACAATAGATCGTAAGAAGGTTGCATGGGAGGGACTGAGATCAAAAAGACCATCAAAGCCCAACTCCTGATTCAACATCGTCTGAGGTATTAAATTTTGTTAACTGAGTTGTCTTAAATTTACTGAATTTGTTCACACACTGACGTTGATAACGCTGGAGTGACATTTCAAATTATAGCTTGTTCTAACACATTGATGTATTGTTTAGCGATGATTTCTGGCGTAAAGTTTGACTGCAAATATTCGCGGGAGGCATTACCCATTTTTTCTGCAAGTTGGCGATCGCTCTTTAAGTTGAGAATAAACTTAGATAGACTATCACTGTCTCCATTGTCAATGCTAATACCAAACTCACCATCTGCTATTAGCTGTCGCAAGTAGGAATCTTTTGGACAAATAGCTGCTATGGGTCTTCCCGCAGCTAAAGCTGGATAGAGTTTGCTAGGAGCAACTAAACTTTCTAAACCTTCTTCTACACTGACTAAGGATAAATCGCAAGCTGTCAAGGAATAGGGTAGCACACTTTTGTCTTGATAGGGGAGAAAGAGAAAGTTTTTTAATCCTAAACGAGTCACATCTTGAATAAAGCTTTCACGTTTGGGTCCACCACCAATACAAACGAATTGAATCGGTTCATCTTGTAATTTTTGAGCAGTTGCCAAAATTGTATCCGTATCATGACACCGACCCATATTACCAGAATAAAGAATTGTAAATTTGGTGTCCAAATTATGTTGTTTGGCAAACCAGTTTTTTTCTTTGGCAATGGGGACAATTAACTCAGAATCCCCCCAACTGTGAATCACAGACACCTTATCAGCCACTTCTGGACAGATTGCTATGACTCTCTCTTTCATAGCAGGACTCAGCACAATAATCCCTTGGGATTTTTGCCAAATCTGGCGGTTGACTGCCCACCAAAACTTAGCTAACCAGTGCTTTTTGGAAACTACTCCTAAAGCGATCGCAATATCTGGATATAGATCATAAATTAAGCATATATAGGGAAATCTTAATAACAAATGAGCGAAATATCCGGCTATTGATAAAAAAGGAGGTGCTGAAGTTAATAGAAATACATCATTTTTGCGAGCATTCTTGATAATATGGAGAAAAGTCCGCAATGTAAATAAAACACCATTCACAGCCTTCCCGCGAATCCTCTTAGACCAAAGCTGAGTAGATCGGGATCTTTGGACGCGAATGTTGCCTAATTGCTCTAAGGCTGGGGCTTTAGCCGTAGTAAAAGCGTACCCTGGTTGTCCAGTAAATACTCTAATCATGATTCCTTGTTTCTCAAGCTGTTTCACTAGTTCTTCAATCAACTGTCCGGTTGCAGCATAGTCTGGAGGAAAAAACTCGGTGATTACAGACAAAGTAGTTAGTTTATGATATAAAGTATCACTAACTTCAGAAGGCATAACAGCCTGCATTGAATGCAAAGAAGATTTTAGAGAACTCTTATGATTTGACATTGTTTTAGTTGTAATAGTAGATACGCTATCACTATTTAACTCTGTATGAGTTTTTGTTAAATATTGATTCTCGTTGATGAGAAGATAAGAATTGGAATTTTTCTGCCTTTAATTTGGTGCCATTCTTTATTATAAGTCCATTAAAAAACTTGAAAATGAAACAAACCACTAATATTGATACTTTCAGGGCTAAAGCCGCTGAGTTTACCACTTACCCCGATGTTTTATGAATCTCTGCGTCAAAAGTTTAACTCTATAACCGTCATAACCTTACCCTCTTCATTAGCTATTGTCAAGCATTATCTGGATGAAACTGTCACAAAGTATAAATATTGAGTCATGGAAAATCAGTATAAAAGAGACATCTGAATCGCAAGTAAGGCATCATTAAAAATAGGGAAAAGGACTGGTAACCGCTCAATAATTCGGGGTAAATCGTTCAATGACAAGCCTCAAATGGCGTAAAATCGTTCCCGAATAGGTAGTCCGCCCCCATTTACTGAGCAGATACAAGGACTGTGTAATCTGGTGTTTTAATTTTTAATTCCGGCTTGCGGTACTAGTACATCACGGCGTAAATAAAGCAACCATATTCAATCGCCAAAAAGTCTACTGTATATTAGTTTTGACTTTTGACTTTTGACTTTTGACTTCCGCCCTGCGGTACTAGCCTTTTTTGCAACTGTCGCCGCAGATTATCCAAAGCTGCATTTGCACTCACATAACGAATTAAAGACCGTCCCCGAATTGTTCCGAAGCGATGTTCAAAACTGATTACTTCGTTGCCAGGACCAGCCAAACCAATATAGACTAAACCCACTGGTTTGGTTTGGGTTCCCCCGGTCGGTCCAGCAATGCCTGTAATACTTAATCCCCAAGTAGTTGAGAGCCGATTTTTAACACCAATAGCCATTTGTTCAGCTACTGTCGCACTCACTGCGCCAAATTCCTCTAAATCCTCTGCTTTGACCCCTAATAGTCCAATTTTTACGGAGTTGGCGTAGGAAATTACTCCACCCCAAAAGTAATCAGAACTACCGGAAATTTCTGTTAACATTTGCCCCAGTCCCCCACCGGTGCAAGATTCAGCGACAGATAGGGTTTCTCCCGCAGACCTTAATAAATTACCAACAACAGCAGCGAGGGTGTCATTATCAATGCCATAATAATCTAAGCCAGCAATTTCTATGAGTTGTTTTTCAATGGGTGTAATTAAAGCTTCTGCGGTTGTTGCGTCTGTGGCTTTGGCGGAAATTCGCAGTCTGACCTCTCCCTTGCCCGCATAGGGGGCTACTGTGGGGTTAGTTAAGTCAAAATAAGGGGCTACTTTTTCGGCTAAAGCTGATTCTCCAATTCCCCAAAATCTTAAACTACGACTATAAATAATTTCCTTTCCCCAACCTTGACTTTTCAGAAAAGGTACGGCGGTTTCTGTCCACATTCGATACATTTCGCTGGGAACACCAGGGAAGGTAAAAATAGTTAATCCCGGACGAGGTTGCCAAATAATACCTGGTGCTGTTCCTGTGGGGTTGGGTAAAATTTCTGCACCTTGGGGAATTAAGGCTTGTTTGCGATTATTGGCAGACATTACTCGTCCCCGTTGGGCAAATTTTTCGGTTATATCTTCGATAATATCGGCTCGTTCTATTAAAGGTACGCCAAAAAAATCAGCGATAGTTTCGCAGGTGAGATCATCGGGTGTGGGGCCTAAACCACCGGTAAAAATGATAATTTGTACTCTGGAAGCGGCAATTTCGATCACTTCTTTGAGTCTGTCTGGATTATCCCCGACGACGGTTTGATAGTAGTGAGGAATGCCTAACTGTGCTAACTGCTGGGCAAGATATTGGGCATTGCTGTTGAGGATATCTCCTAGCAGCATTTCTGTACCAACGCAAATAATTTCTGCACTCATGGGGGTTAAGAAGGAATTAGGAATGGGAATTTGGGAGGAACTGGTGATATTAAATACTCGGTTAAATATAGGACTAATATTTGATTTTAACAATCAGGTATTTCCATATCTATATCTATCACGCTTCTTTCCCTGTTAACTATTTTTGTACATAAATTCAACAAACATTATAAAATTAAAGATGGCGGTTTTAACACGATATTTTCAAAGTATAAACTATGAATATTTGGGTAAATGAACAAATTGATCCTTCTGGGCTGATTCACGCCTGTATTGCCTGTTGTGATGAATCTCAGGCTAAAGATTGTCATGAGTCGTTTAAGACTAATCTCACCAACTCTCAAAAGGCAGAGGGCTGGATTGCCAAATTAAGGATAGTTAAATCTTGGGATGATGTGCCAGTTAATGCTTTAAAACTTGATTAATTAGAGTGTGCTGTCTGGAAAAAAGGGCGATACTTGTGAGGAGGTAGACAAAGCCCCAATCTAATTCTGTCTCTATTAATTGATAGGATGGGTGGTAATATTTGCGTTAATATTCTGGAGTTTCCAGTTACCATTCTAAATTCCATGCAGCATGAAACTCAACTTAGTTTATTTGATAACTCTAGCTTAAACCAAAAAGAGCTAATTACTACCAGTAATAAAATTCCCATTCCGCCGGGAACTTATGACAATGTAGAGGAATTGACAAAACATTGCAATGGCTGTCAGCGTTGTGCATTAAGTGAAAACCGGACTCATGCTGTGGTCGGACGTGGTAATCTCCAAGCGGAAATTATGATTATTGGGGAAGCACCGGGAAAAAATGAGGATGAAACAGGTTTACCATTTGTAGGTAGATCAGGACAATTACTAGAAAGTATCTTAGCTTCAGTAAATTTAAGTACAGAAAAAGATATATATATTGCCAATATTTGCAAGTGTAGACCACCGGAAAACCGTGTACCAACTAATGAAGAAGCTGCTGCTTGTAAACCATATTTATTTGAGCAGATTCGCCTAGTTGACCCCAAAATTATCTTATTAACAGGTGCAACTTCTGTGAAAGGTGTCATTGGTGACAAACGCCCGATTACTAAAATTCGCGGTCAATGGTTAGAGTGGGAAGGGCGTTTATGTATGCCTATTTTTCATCCCTCTTACTTGTTGCGTAACCCTTCACGGGAACAAGGAAAGCCTAAATGGTTAATGTGGCAAGATATACAGGTGGTTCGGGCTAAGTTTGATGAATTCAAAAATCAGGATCAAAATTAAGTAGGTTGGCGTTAAAAATTGTCGTTATGACTAGGGAACAGGGAACAGGGAATAGGGAATAATTTTCCCAATTACCAATTACCAATTACCAATGACCAATTACCAATGCTCCTGTAAGTTGGTAAAGTTAGGAAATTACAAAATATCAAGTCATCAGATTTTTACCACTAAAACATGGGCAGCCAGAGAAAAATGTATTGGGAACTCGATTTTTACTCCCGTCCGATTTTGGACGAAAATCAGAAAAAAGTATGGGAAATGTTAGTGTGTGAAAGTCCTGTAGATATTGGTACACAAACGGATTCTCTGTTTCGCTATGCTAAATATTGCCCAAGTACCCAGGTAAATTCGGGTTGGCTACGGACAGCAATCCAGGAAGCGATAGAAGAAGCCGGTGCTTCCCCCACCAAAATCCGCTTTTTCCGCCGCCAAATGAATAACATGATTACAAAATCCTGTGAAGATGTGGGAGTACCCGCTGTACCAAGTCGGCGGACTTTGGTTCTTAATCAGTGGATACAGCAGCGCATGAAGGAAGTCTACCCCCAAGAACCGGGATATCAGGGAGTAGCCAATCCTTCTGTGCGTTTGGATAAGCCCTTACCTCAACGTTTACCAGATGCTTTAGAAGGAAAACAATGGGCTTTTGTGACATTAGAGGCTAGTGATTTGGCTCAAATGCCGGATTGGGAAATTGGCTTTGGTGAAGCTTTTCCCCTAGAGTTGGCGGAATTACGCCCAGAAACTCGGATTCCGGGAATTTTGATTTTCTCACCCAGGGCTTTACCCATAGCAGGTTGGATGTCTGGTTTAGAAATGGCTTATTTGCACTTTGACACTAAGCAAGGAAATCGCCTGATTTTAGAAACGGGGGCTACGGAAAGTTGGGTTGTGGCTAATATTCGCACTCCCGAACTTTTAGCAGAAGCACAGGGCTTTACTGTAGCTAAGGAACAGGCTAATGGGGTGCATTTTATTGGTGTCCAGTCTGATCCTCAATCTCAAGATTTTGCGGGATTTTGGCTATTACAAGAAATCAATTTGCCCTAATTTGTCAGTGGTCTGTTGTCAGTGGTCAGTTGTCCATTATTTGGAATTTGGTAAGTTGATGACACGCTAATGGGATAATAGACTGCGACGATTAAGCGATTTATATCCAAAATCCATAATTCATAAAGGGACATGGGTTCTGAAAATTTGTTACAAGATACACTGGCTCAACAACTGCTAGAACTTGCCCTCAAGTCTGGTGCTGAGGCTGCGGAAGTGTATCAATCACGATCGCTTTCTCGACCAGTTTTTTTTGAAGCCAACCGTCTCAAACAACTAGAAACCAGTCAAGCTGAGGGGACAGCCCTGCGGCTATGGCGGGATGGTTGTCCCGGTTTGGCGGTGGCTTATGGCGATGTTGATCCCCAAGCTATGGTGGAAAAATCTTTGGCACTGAGTCAATTAAATCCACCAGAAATAGTAGAATTAGGGACTCATGCTGGGACATCCTATCCCGATTTAGGCACATCTGTATCCGTAGAAATGTTGATTAAATGGGGCAAGGAGGCGATCGCCCTAATTCGTGATGTCTATCCAGATATTCTTTGTCATAGTGACTGGGAATGCGATATAGAAAACACCAAACTCATTAACAGCAAGGGTTTAAATTCTCACCACACTGACACTACTCTTAGCTGCTATATGTCAGCAGAATGGGTCAGAGGTGATGATTTTCTCAGTGTTGCTGATGGTCAAACCCAACGCGATCAACTCAATCCAGAGAAAGTAGCCAATCAAATTTTACAGCGATTAAATTGGGCTAAAGATAACATTCCTAGTCCCAGTGGTCGCTGTCCTGTATTGTTCACTTCTAAAGCAGCAGATATGCTGTGGGGAACTGTGCAATCAGCTTTGAATGGTAAGCACATCTTGGAAAAAGCTTCTCCCTGGGCTGATAGATTGGGTAAACCAGTTATTGCCCCCACCCTTACCCTGTACCAAAATCCAGCAGCAGGACCTTATAGCTGTCCCTTTGATGATGAAGGTCAACCTACCCAGTCATTAGTATTTATCGAAAATGGGATTTTACGGAATTTTTATAGCGATCGCACTACTGGACGACAATTAAACAGTGGTAGCACTGGTAATGGTTTTCGTCCCGGTTTAGGTAGTTATCCCACACCAGGGCTATTTAACTTCCTAATTCAACCTGGTGATCTTTCCCTCTTAGACTTAATTAGCAAGATGGATGATGGCTTAATTATCGATCAAATGCTAGGTAGTTGTAGCGGACTATCAGGTGATTTTTCCATCAATGTGGATTTGGGATATCGGGTCAAAAATAGTCAAATAATTGGCAGGGTAAAAGATACGATGGTGGCAGGGAATGTCTACACAGCCCTGAAACAAGTGGTGCAACTAGGTGGAGATGCGGATTGGAATGGTTCTTGTTATACACCATCTCTGATAGTAGAAGGACTATCCATTACTGGGAAAAATAGTTAATATTATAACATCCCAGATCCCCGACTTCTTCAAGAAGTCGGGGATCTAACACAACGCAATGATATAATTAGATTCATCTCCACCGTATCTACTATCAAGGGTATGATTATTTGGCAACCAGGGCAACAAATTAATAACGGTAGATTTATCATTCAAGGTAAACCTTTGGGTAGCGGTGGTTTTGGGACTACCTACAAAGCCTTAGAACCTAGCACGGGTAAATTATACGCCATTAAAACTCTCAATCAGCAAATGCAATTGCAAGAGGACTTTGCAGAACAACAGGTTAAGTTTATTAACGAAGCCTTGACAATTAAAGGTTTTGATCATAAGCATATTCTCAAAGTCCATGAAGTCATTCAAGCAGGTGAGCTTTTTGGCGTGGTGATGGAATATATTGATGGAGTAACTTTATTTCAATATCTTCAACAAAAGAGACAACTTGCGGAAAGCGAAGCACTATTATATATAGATCAAATTGGTCAGGCTTTAGAATATATTCACGCTAAAGGCAGTTTACACCGGGACATTAAACCTGCAAATATTCTTTTACGCCAAAATAAACAAGAAGCGGTTTTAATTGATTTTGGTTTAACTCGCAGTATTGCTACTAAAAGTATGACAGCTTCTTTAACAGAAGGTTATGCACCTATTGAACAATATCGTCGGAAAGGGAGTTTTGGACCCCATACCGATGTTTATGCTTTAGCTGCTACTTTATATTATCTGCTGACGGCTGATGGACTCAACAAAGAGGGGGAAGTTAGTCCAGTACCCGCAACTAACCGGAAATATGAGAATGAACCTTTACCCGCACCAAAACATTATAATTCTCGCATTAGTCAGAGGGTGAATGATGCTATTTTGCACGGTATGGAAATAGAACCGGAAAATCGGACTCCAACAGTGTTAAAGTTTCGGGAAAATTTGGGTTTGGTAAGAACCCCACCCCCTAACCCCCTCCCCGCAAGCGAGGAGGGGGGACTAAAATCATCCTGTGGAATGGACTACAGAAAACTGCGTGACTTACTCAAAGCTGGGAAATGGAAAGAAGCAGACGAGGAAACAACAAGGGTAATGTTAGCAGTTGCGAAGCGGGAAAAAGAAAGTTGGTTAGATGTTGAAGATATTGATAATTTTCCCTGTGCAGACCTGCGAACAATTGACCAGTTGTGGGTAAAATACAGTGATGGTAAATTTGGTTTTTCTGTGCAGAAACGGATTTATCAAGGTTTCGGTGGAACGAGAGAATATAATAGCGAAATATGGGAGAAGTTCGGGGACAAGGTAGGATGGAGAACAGGAGGCGACTTTGTGTACTACAAAGATATTACTTTTGACAAGAAAGCACCACTAGGCCACCTACCCTTCGGCGTGTATGAGCTACCTATTTATGACTTTAGCGAGACTTTGTGGTTTTTTGGGAGCGAGCGAGTGGGTGACTTGGGTTTTTTTGTCTTCTCTCGCGTCGAGACTTGTAGACTGTAACATTTAAGGGTTACAGAAAATTATTAAGTCTGAATCAGGATATCCAGGATTAAAGGATTAACAGGATGGTAATTTATAGATGGTTTGTTTGGTGATGAAATTTGCATTTGTCTGAATCAGGATAACCGGGATTAAAGGATTAACAGGATAGTAATTTATAGATGGTTTATTTGGTGATGAAAGTTGTATTTGTCTGA
>NZ_VIKY01000221.1:0-12151 GCF_009711925.1 Dolichospermum sp. UHCC 0352
AGTAGTAGAGCAACGAGCTTGAGAGACACCTTTGAGCAAAGGAAATATTGACTAATTGTTTTGATCATACTAAGTGTATGATACTCTATGGAAAATCAACCTTTATACAGACAATTTGGCAATTTAAGATTTATCACGTACCTTATGAAGACAAGCTCATCCAATTCTTTATTAACAGTTCCTACAGGTGCATTGAGGATTTCTGAATTTACACCCCAGGAAATAGCTGAAAACAATCCCATTCTCCTCTCTTTAGTAATTCCTACTTATAAAGAACGTGACAATATCGAAAATGTAGTCAATATATTAAGTGGCTTATTGGATAAAGCTATTCCTGGTAATTATGAACTCATTATAGTAGATGATGATAGCCCTGACCGAACTTGGGAAATAGCACAATCTCTCATATCAGATTATCCGCAATTACGGGTCATGCGTCGTCAAGAAGAACGGGGACTATCTTCAGCCGTAATTCGTGGCTGGCAAGCGGCCACAGGGCGGGTATTAGGCGTGATTGATGGCGATTTGCAGCATCCTCCAGAAGTATTAACACAACTATTACAGAAAATCGAAGAAGGGGCTGATTTAGCCTTGGCTAGTCGTCATGTCGAGGGTGGTGGTGTGAGTAGCTGGAGTGTAATTAGACGCTTTTTATCGCGGGGGGCGCAGGTATTAGGATTAGTGATTTTACCGGGAGTTTTAGGGAGAGTTAGTGACCCAATGAGTGGTTATTTTATGGTACGACGAAGTGCGATCGCCAATACCACACTTAACCCCATAGGGTACAAAATTCTTTTAGAAGTCATTGGTCGGGGACAGGTAGGAGAAATTGCCGAAGCTGGTTATGTGTTCCGCGAACGAACAGAAGGAGAAAGCAAAGTGACGTGGAAACAATATGTAGACTATATTCAACACTTAATCAGATTACGGTTATCTACTGGAAGAATAGGAAAAATTCGTCAAAAAGTTAACTTCCCTATGGGACGATTTCTCAGATTTGGTGCAGTGGGACTTAGTGGCGTATTTGTAGATTTAACCATATTTCATATCATGCGTACCGTGATTAACATGGGTTTAACTCGCAGTACAATTTTTTCGGCCGAAGTAGCAATTCTCAATAATTTTCTTTGGAATGATTTGTGGACATTTGGGGATATTTCCCGAAAACAGACAGGAAAACGCCAGCGTTTCAAAAGATTCTTAAAATTCAATATGGTCTGTTTAGCTGGGATAATCATCCAAACCTTAGTAGTCAATTTCCTATTTAATAACTTAGGTATGAATCAGTATATAGCCAAATTAATAGCGATCGCAGTTGCCACAATTTGGAACTTTTGGGTTAACCTAAAACTAAGCTGGCGAGTCACAGAAGTCAAATAAATCCATTAATTCATCCGCGTTTATCCGCGTTTATCCGCGTTTAATTGTATTAGTTATTTGATTAAACAAACCAGACATACTCATACCCGTCACCAACAAACCGATTAATCCGAAACCATTCAAAATCGGATAAATTGCCTGTAAATGAAAAATTTCCCCAGTATGAATTTCCAACATTAATCGAGAAGAAAGTCCAATATTAATCGGCCATTCCTTAACAACAGTAGCTAACATTCCCGTCAACACAGTTAATAAAAGTGGGACACAAACAATAATGCCAATAATCCGATGATATTTACGAAATGCTTTTTTCACAGTAATCCTCCGAAATAGAATAAAATTATTAAACGCAGATGAACGCAGATAAACGCAGATGAATTAAGAGATTATTATTACCTTTGCGCCTTTGCTCCTTTGCCTCTTTGCGCGAAACATCTTAATTATCTACGTCGCCAAACCTTCAATCCTTCAAACCACAAAATACTAAAAACCCCAGAAGTGAGACTAACTAACAAATCATCAAAATGCAGAAAAGAGAACCGGAATAAATGGCGTAACACAGGAACATAAAGCACCAGTCCCATAAACACCACACCACCACCTAATACCCACCAAAGTGCTGCATTAGGAGTGCGTAACATTTCAGGAATAGTCCGCGACCAAGAACGATTACTCAAAATCATACTCAAATTCGAGACAATTAAAGTAGTAAAAGCCAAAGCGCGAGCATCAAATTCTCCATGTCCAGAGTAAAAAGCCACACCAAATACAACCACCAGCACCACCAACACACCTACCCCTTGCAGCAGTGCTAATTTCAAAGTCCGACGGCTGAATAATGACTCTCTAGGGTTGCGGGGTGGACGGTTCATGATATTGCTTTCTTCTGGTTCAGCCTCAAATACTACAGTACAAGCCGGGTCAATAATTAAATGTAAAAAAGCAATGTGAATCGGCAGTAGCACCAGCGGCCAGTGAAATATTACCGGAATCAAGGACATTCCCGCAATCGGAATGTGAACCGCCAAAGTATAAGCCATCCCTTTTTTGAGGTTATCAAATACTCGTCGTCCCAGCCTCACAGATTGGACAATGGCAGAAAAATCATCATCTAACAAAACTAAATCCGCAGCTTCACGGGCAACATCTGTACCCCTTTCCCCCATAGCAATACCGATATTTGCGGCTTTCAAAGCTGGGGCATCATTGACACCATCTCCAGTCATAGCCACGATTTCACCGCAGCGTTTGAGGGCGTTCACAATCAGTAATTTTTGTTCGGGAACAACCCGCGCGAAGATATTCACGGTTTGAATGCGAGACAGTAATTCACCTTCTGGCATTGTTTCCAGTTCTGCCCCGGTAATTACTTCTGTGGCGGGTTTTAGACCGATTTGGCGGGCAATATTTTGGGCTGTGGCAGGATAATCACCTGTAATCATTACTACCCGAATACCAGCAGTGTAACATTCGGCAATAGCTGGGGCAACAGTTGGGCGCACGGGGTCAGCCATGCCTAGCATTCCTAAAAAGGCAAATTCAAAGTCATGTTGGGCTTCAGGAAGAGATTTGAGGGTTTTATTTTTTTGATGTTGGCCAATGACTTTGGCTACACCTAAAACACGCAAACCAGCAGCAGCCATTTTATTAATTTGTTGTTCTAAATTTTGTCTTTGTTGGGTGTTAAAATGACAAAGATCAGCGATCGCTTCTGGCGCTCCTTTGGTAGCAACTACTAACTTATTTTCTGGAGATTGCCACACACAGGACATGGCTAATAATTGACCCGTGAGGGGATATTCCCGCAGTATTTCCCAATCTTGATGTAAATGTTCGGTTCTGGCTAAATAGTCATCACCAACCTGTTTCAAGGCTTTTTCCATGGGGTCGAAAGGGTCTTTGCGACTAGCTAAAATCCCAAATTCGATTAATTCATGGAAAGTTTCGGGCAGGGCTTCTCTTTCATGGAGAGCAACATCGTAAAATTGCGGTATTAAGGTTGTCGGTTGATACACAAATAATTGCTGCACTGACATCCGATTAAAAGTCAGCGTTCCGGTTTTATCTACACAGAGAACGGTCGCAGAACCCAGTGTTTCTACTACGGGAACACGCCGAGTTAACACCCTAGCCTGGGAAAATCTCCAAGCACCTAAAGCCAGGAAAATTGCCAAGACCACAGGAATTTCATTCGGCAAAATCGCCATTGCCAGCGCCAAACCTGCTAAAATTCCTTGTAGCCAATCGTTCCTAGTTGCACCGTAAATAACGATGACAGCCACGCAAATAGCGATCGCTACAAAGGTCAATTTACTGACAATTTTTCGAGTTTCCCGTTGCAAAACCGTGTCCTCCTGTTCCACAGTTTGCAAGGCTTTCCCAATTTTACCCATTTCCGTCTGCATACCTGTGGCATAGACTTGGGCAATTCCCTGACCTTGAACTATCAACGTTCCTGAATAGACAAAAGGTAGATCTTCACCACCAGGACGGTGCTGGGTGGCTGTTCTCATGGTGTTTTCTAAATCGGTGCTATCTTCTACTGATTGCTTGCGAACGGGTAAAGATTCACCGGTTAATAGAGACTCATCCACGCTCAAATGGGTAGACCACATCACCACAGCATCCGCAGGAACTCTATCACCCTCTGACAAAACAATCACATCTTCTCCAACTACTTCCCGTCCTGCAATCCGTTGACGTTCACCATCACGAATCACCAATGCACGGGGACTAGAAAGATCCCGTAATGCTTCCAAGGATTTTTCTGTTTTTTGTTCTTGGTATAAGTTGATGCCGACAATAAAAAAGATGAAACCTAACAAAATCAACGCTTCCTGAGCATCACCCAAAAACAAGTAAATGATACCACAACCTAATAACAGGAGAAAAATTGGCTCTTTGAAGATTTCTAAGGCAATTTCCCAGATTTGACGATGTTTGCTAGATGGTAACTCATTATATCCTTCTTGTTGGAGGCGATCACCTGCGGTTAATGCAGATAACCCCGTAATAGATTGGAGTGCAATTTTATGAGTCATGATAAAAGTTTTGTTTTCACGTCCACGTAGCGTGCAGAGTACATATAGCGATCGCCAATAAATCCCCAAAATTTATCTTAAAAATCTCTTAAAACTGTTATTCTGAGCAGAGCGTTCCCACTCATAGGCTTATGACCATGCTGCACTATTAGAGGCGACACCAATACCAGTATCCGCCACTTCCATAACTACAAAATCATCCCATTTAACGATTTTTATCCTGACCAGACCATCATTAGATGGATATTGCAAAGTATTTCCTAGCAAATTGCCACGTTGTCCTTTCCGAGTTTTTTACCTTTGCTGTTTTATCATGGGAAATATTAGAGCGGTACAAATAAAAATATCCATTAGGAGTTAACAGTATGAAAAGTTTCAAACCGATGTTAATTATTGCAAGTATCAGCTTACTGACTTTAGTAGGTTGTAACAAACCCGAACAAGCTGCCACTGAAACTACCCCAGCTACAACTTCCAATTCTACAGAAAAAGTCCCAGGACAAAAATCCACAGCGGGTAATACAGGTTTACTCGCTGTAGTCTCCAAAACAAAAACCGCAGTTAAAGCTGGCAATTTTGTTCAAGCCAAAAAAGAATTTGACAAATTTGAAGATGCTTGGAAAGAAGTAGAAGACGGAATCAAAGCTAAATCTCGTAATAATTATGACGCTGTAGAAAAAAGTATGGATGAAATTTCAGGAGAATTCAAAGCTGCTAAACCTCAAAAAGACAAGTTATTAGCATCATTACAGTCATTAGAAAAAACTATTAATGCTATTTCCAAGTCTTAATAAAATCTCAAATGCAATAATTTTGAATGGGACAACATTTAAATAAAATCTGTTTTCTGTAGGGTGGGTAATGCCCACCATTCTTGCTTAAATGTCTTGGATTAGTCACTTTTTTGAGTAGTTTGCATATAACGATAAATTGCTGCTATATTCCGAGCATCATCAATACCTCGATGATGTGTACCTTGTAATTCCATTCCTAAATGTTCCAAAGCTTGTGCCATACCAAACTTATCAGATACACCTAAATATTCAGAAAATTCCGTTTTAATATTTCTGTGTTCTGCACCAAAAGGATAAGGAATATGATGAAATTTACAATCTTGGATAAATTGCGATTTATCGTAATTACCCCAAGAACAAAATATATTATTAGGAAATAAATTCATCCAATCAGTTAATTTTGACATCACTTCTGGGAAACTTTGTGCTGCGTCAACTTGTCGCTGAGAAATACTAGTCAATTCTGTGCAAAAAGCTGTAAGTTGAGGATTTCTCACAGGTTTAATAAATTGTTGAAACTCATCATCAATTTCCCAAGTTTGACGATTTAGTATTACCGCACCAATTTCAATAATTTCCATCTGATGACGGGGAATGCTCTTTTGATGACAACAAGTAGCTTCAAGATCAATGATCAAAAAGTAGTGATTCATAGGTAATTGGTAAATTTATTATATCCCCGACTTCTTTGAGAAGTCGGGGATATTATTTTTATGTTATTTACAAATTCATGAAAAAGGTTTGAGCCATTTTCGTAAAATAGCAATATCTAAAGCAAAAGCAGCAAAGGCAAACCACAATATACTTTCTCCTGCTAAGATTAAAAAAGGCAAAACCGGATTATTTATATGCCAACCAACTTCTATTTGAGTTAAACCTCGCACCAAACCAAAAGCCCAAACTCCACCAGTTTTCAGATGAGGATTGGCATCTACGCGGATAATATAACGATAGGTGACACCAAATAGAAACCCAGAAAACCCGGCGATAACACCATTTAATAATATCTGTAAATTCACTATATCAATTTTATCATAACTAACCAAGGGAAAATACTTATCCAGCCATAAAACATTAATAAAGCTAGTGCTAAGGAAAGCTAAACCTAAAGATACGCTACCAATTGCTCCCGCTTTGAGGGATTCTAACCGTTCTGCCATTAATTCCATAATTTTTCTAACTCTCCTACCAATATAGTTAATAAATCCACTGCGTTTTCCCAGTATGATGAATATTAGAGCCGTTTTGTAATTATTTGAAAAGTAGAACTATGATTTTGACACTGGGTTGGGTATCGCTGTTAGTTGTGTTTACTTGGTCTATTTCTATGGTAGTTTGGGGACGCAACGGACTATAGAGGCATCGTGGAAAGTCCATTTTTGGGTATTTTAGCCGTATTTGGTGTAGTGCTGCTAGTAGGAGTCACTGGTGGTGTTGTTTATCTAACATTAGCAGATTGGCGCGATCGCCGTCGTCTCGAAGACGAAACCCGCGAAGCCCGACGTAGCACTAGCAAGCGAAAATGATTCTCTTACAGCTGACGTATAGCTGTATTTTGCGTTAAAAAGTGTTTATGTAGGGATAACAGCTATTCGTATCCCTACATAATCTATATTTATTGTTAAAGCAGATATCCAGGGAATAAATTCCCTGTCTAATAGCCAAAGTCGGTTAAAACCGACTAATAATAATTCTCTCTCTTCCTCTTTGCGCCTTTGCTCCTTAGCGCCTGCGAAATAAAATTAATTAAGTAAAATAGAAAAAAATATACCTGTCTATAGCCAAAAACTACAAACAAGTACAATTAAAAATAACAGTAGTTTATTAAAAAAACAAAATTATTAGTCGTTATCCCACTCTTCGCGTCCGATTAAATCACCAATGCGATCGCGGAGTAAAAAATCACATTTCTCTAATTCACATTCTACACAAACCCACTCTCTAGCCGGAATGAACTGGCAAAGTGTATATATTGGCTGTTGACGACCAACCATTCCCCTCTCCACCAGTCGGCGTGCTTCGTCCTGAATAACATTCAGAGAGTAGTAATTGTAATTGATAGAAGGCACCGTATTCACACTCATGGTTTTTTTCTCACAAAATTACATCAAAAATACATTTAGATAGCGTTCCTGTTATGCACGAGGAACAAAGATGGCAATAATTAAACCTGTGTTCAGGGTTTTGTAGTTTGCTATACGGAACTATTATCATTTTGACGCTATACACCTCTAAATTATCTAAAGAAATGTTAAGTTTGTCAAGAAAGCGTGACATTCATGGTAATTGAATTTGATATTCCTAAGATAACAGCAGTTAAGTTTACTAATCAAACCTAGATATTTCTATTTTTAACATTTTTTAACATTAATTTGTATAAAAACTATTAAAGTTATACTAGATTTGCTATGACGTTAACTGTATTAGTATATATAGGCTTATGGCGTTTGACCTCTACCCTCAGACACAGGATTTGCAATACCCATAATTCTCTAAAAATAGGGAATCAAGGCATTGCCCATTATCCCCATCTAGATGGTTTTAACAAGCAACAAGTTCCAGATTTATGGATATTTTGGGAAACTTTAGATCAATCATTCGGTAATCTCTTCTGCTCCCTCATCCATACTTGACAATGTTCGTTTTTCCTCCAGTTGGTTTAACAAACTCAGCACTTTAGTACCTCGTTCTATAGAACGATCTTCCACAAAAATTACTTCTGGAGTCCGTCTTAATCTGACCCTAGAGCCAAGCTCACTGCGAACGTAACCTGTAGCTGACTTTAAACCAGCCATTGTTTCCGTCTTCGCTTCCTCAGTTCCATAGATGCTTACAAAGATGGTAGCGTGTTGTAGATCCCCAGAAACATCCACATCAGTAACACTGACCATTCCCATACCCACACGGTCATCTTTAATACCGTTGAATAGCATTTGGCTAACTTCCCGTTTAATTAATTCAGCAACGCGGGAAACGCGGCGATTTGTAGCCATATAAATTCCGCCTTCTCACAGAGGTTTAATAACATGATTCTAAATGCAAATTAGAGTGGACGGTGCTTGAGGTGATAAAATCAACAGCAACAGTCCAATAAGCTCAACCCTTTTTTAGTTCTAGTTTAGATTGGATTCAATCCCAGCATAGCCCGCACGGTAAGCGTTACGAAAAAAAGACCACCGGCAAAAAAGCCTAAAATAGCAATCAGCGTCACAGGACGTTTCAAGAATGGAAACAGCGGCTCAAGGGTGTTTAGAAAAATACCCAAGACGATACTAATCAAGTACCGAGGGTAGCGAAAGACGTTATCCCAAAATCCATCAAACATTTGAATTTAGACTGCCTTATTATAAACTTTATTGATTAGTTAGTTTTTAGTTTAATCGTAAGTAGATGGTAAGTCAAATCCCTAAACAAACTTACCCACGGCCATTTTTAAAGTGGGCTGGGGGTAAGACTAGATTAATTTCGCAATATAAAGACTATTTTCCTCAGCATTATCAGACTTATTATGAACCATTTTTAGGTGGGGGAGCAGTTTTTTTCTATTTGCAACCATCCAAAGCAGTTTTAACTGATATTAATGCAGATTTGATTCTTACTTATCGGTGCGTTAGAGATCATCTTGAGGACTTAATAACTTTGCTGCAAGCACATAAGCAAAGACATAATTCAGAGTATTATTATGATGTCAGAAATTCTTATCCTGGGACAGATTTAGAAAAAGCGGCTCGGTTTATTTATCTGAATAAAACTTGTTTTAATGGACTTTATCGGGTTAATTCTCAGGGTAAATTTAATGTCCCTGTGGGAAAATATAAAAATCCGGGTATTTGTCAAGAAGAAATTTTGAAAGTGGCATCGGTCGCACTCAAGAAGGTAGAAATTAAACAAGCTAATTTTGAGGAAGTGCTAAATTATGCAACTGGTAGTAATGAATTTGTTTATTTTGATCCTCCCTATTATCCTCTAAATAAAACTAGCAATTTTACAGCTTATAGTAATTTTTGTTTTGACGAGAATCAGCAAATCAAACTCAGAGATATTTTTATTAAATTAGCTAATAAAGGTGTAAAGGTCATGCTATCTAATTCAGATTGTCCATTTATTCGTGATCTTTATAGTGATTTTAATATTCACACCATATCAGCAGCGAGGTCAATTAATTCTAATGCTCAAAAGCGAGGGAAAATTACTGAAGTATTAGTAACTTCTTATAAAAAATTGTAGGTTGGGTAGAACGAAGTAAAACCCAACATTCTTAAAAACGGTGAAACCCAACATTCTTAAAAACGGTGAAACCCAACATTGTTAAAATGGTAAAACCCAACATTGTTAAAAACAGTGAAATCCAACATTGTTAAAAACAGTGAAATCCAACATTGTGAAAAACAGTGAAACCCAACATTGTTAAAAACGGTAAAACCCAACATTGTTAAAAACGGTAAAACCCAACATTCTAAAATCTAACATTTCCATAAAAATGTTGGGTTTCCTTGCGTCAACCCAACCTACGGAATTGACTTTAATTGTTTTTAGCTTCAGCATGACCGTTACGAATAGACCATGCTAATTCCAACATTTGTGTCCAGCGTTTTTGGAGTTGTTTAGGAGTACATTGAACAGCTTTAGAAATAAGTAGATCACTTTGACAGGCAGTTTTTAATTCAAAAATTTGCTGTTGCTGTGGTGTAAGTTGATGCCAAAAAATATCCCATTGCTGGGAAGATAAACCTAACTTATGTTCTAAACCAGCACCTAACCATTGATGAACTAATTGCCATTGGTGCTGTTTGGCAAACTTCTCAACGTGATATTTAAATCTTTGCTGCAAATAATCGCGTTGACGACTAGTTAAACCCAGAATTTGATCAATTTCCGGTGCAGAAAGATCCTGGAGTTTGAGAGTCAAGTAATTCATACAATCAGATTGTCCTTGAGACTCCAGATATTTCATCAATTCGGTAATCACGCGATTGCGTTCCGACTCTTCAGAAGGGTCAAAACCAGGTTTAGCAATCATTTGCGAGCGAATTTGCTGCACTGCCACATTGCGTTGATAAGATTCTGCTTCTTCCGTTTTCGCAGAATCCACAGCCATTTCAATATCTACAGTAGTTTCTTGGGGTTGACGACGGGCAAAACCTTGAGCGCGTAAAACAATTAATTGCTGATTAGCACCACCAGGTAAATTAATCCGACGTTTGGCATATTGTTCTGTAAACGCCATATACTCAGCTACTTGTAACTGAGTCCGAGGGGTGTAATTTTCAGGTAATTCAGTTTCTCGACGAAAAGCTTTAATAGCTTCGATATAAAAAGCTTGTAAAAAATCTTCAATCAGATTGTAACGAGCCTCAAACCCTAAATCTGAGCCGGCAACAGTAACGTGACGATAAACAATTGCACCCAAGCTGCTGTGTAATTCTACCCGTCCTTGTTTAGAACCAAGTTGATAGTAACGTAAACACTTTTGTAAACGATGTCTTCCTAAAGTAATTTGCCAAGACTGAATTTGTCCTGAGTTTTGAATGCGAGAGCTTTTATCACATATCCGTTCTACTTCTTTGGCTATGCGGCCAACGACATCTTGTACACCTGAAGTGGCGGATTTAACTTGAGATTGCATCTCATGGGATAAAAGTTGCACCAATGTATCACTGGTGGGAATAGACAATTCTTCAAGAGAAATATAGCTATCAAAAGCAGATGTAGAATTAGGCAGATTGGCGATGTTAGCTTTCATGACTTTTCTATAAAATTGGTATTGCACCTTAACTCAAATGCAGATACGGTATTTAATGCCAGTCTCAGGAGGGAAAATCTTTGGAGATTTATTCCTCAAAATTCACCAACTAGATTGCTGATATGTAAATACTGTAGGAAATTTCCAAAGTTAAGGGCTTGTTAATTGTGTCGGTTTGTTTTTAGCAACTAAATCAAAGATGGCATATAAGATATTCACTGTGAGGGCAAATTGCCAAATTGCCAAAAGCCTAGTCATAGTAAGATTGGCTGATAGCCTGTATGGCGTAGCCATGATTACATGACTAAGGATGACAGCACCTGGAAGGATGACAATTTCAAAATTGGCGTAAGGTGATCATATAATTAGCGCAACGGAGTCCAAAACAAGGGGTTGCACTTGTAAAGCTTTATTCTTAAACCCAAGTAGCTACGGCTTCCCAACCTAAACCTCTCCGAATAATAACTGGTTCTTCATCGGTCAAATCTAAAATGGTAGACACTTGATATGTAGGTTCTTCGGCAGTGTCAATAATGATATCTACCAATTTATCCAAATGGTCATATAAATCTACCCTTGTCAAAATTGGTTGTTTTCCGTTCTCAACTATTTCCTGGTCTTCGTCATTTGCTCTAATATGAGCCGAAGTAGAAATAATCGGGTTTCCTAATGCTTCCATTAATGCCAAACAAACCTGATGATTTGGCACTCGAATTCCTGTGGTTTTGCGTTTGGGACTTTGTACTAGTCGTGGTACGAGTTTGGTAGCAGGGAGCAAAAATGTGTAGGGTCCTGGTATTAACCGCTTCATAATCCGGTAGGCTGTATCACTTACGGAGGCATAAGTCGCCACATTGGAGAGTGAGGGACATAAAAATGTCAGTGGTTTATCATTTGCTAACTGTTTGATTTGCCGCACTCTTTCCACCGCCGACTTGGAATTCAAATCACAACCAATTGCGTAAACTGTATCTGTAGGGTAGAGCATGATAGCGCCACCTAATAGCGCTAACTTTATTTCCTCTATTCGGCGGCTTTGAGGATTATCAGGATGAATGGTGAATATTTTGGCCATAATGATTATTGGTAATGGGTAATGGGTAATGGGTAATGGGTAATGGGTAATGGGTAATTGGTAATTGGTAATTGGTAATAGTTTTACCACTGACAACTGTACGGGCGAAGCATTTGGA
>NZ_VIKY01000222.1:0-2346 GCF_009711925.1 Dolichospermum sp. UHCC 0352
CACCAATCACCAATCACCAATCACCAATTCCCTATTCCCTATTCACCAGTGCAAAAATACTCCCGACGACAAAACCTCCAAGATGCGCCCAATAAGCGACTCCTCCCATTTCTACACTCATATTAGCTGCTGCTTGGAGACTAGCAAAACCAGAAATGAGATTTTGCACAAAGAAAATACCAATAATTACTAATGCCGGAACATTAATTGTGGTGATAAAAAAACCTAAAAAGATTAAAGTGGTAATTCTTGCTTGAGGAAACCAGATTAAATATGCACCTAAAACTCCAGAAATTGCCCCACTTGCTCCCAAGGAAGGAACAGCAGAGTACATACCAATAAACCATTGACATAGAGCAGCTATAGCCCCACAGGTTAAATAAAACAATAGATATTTAAAATGTCCTAAGCGGTCTTCAATATTGTTACCAAATACCCACAAATAGACCATATTGGATATTAAGTGCCACCAACCTCCATGCAAAAATTGTGATGTAAATAAGGTTGTCCACTCTCGACTCCAGTTAATGGTTAATTCTTGCGGTATTACCGCATACAATTGAAAAAATTGTTCTAGTTGTAGACTTGACAAGTTTATTTCATGGAGAAAAACTAGGACATTCATTCCAATTAACCCATAGGTAAAATATGGAGTAATTCGGGTGGGGTTGTCATCGTAGAGGGGAAACACAAATATTGTTCCAAATCATCATTAATAGAACTATAACAGGAGTCAGGAGTCAGGAGTCAGGAGTCAGGAGTTCAGAAGTATGGCTAACGCCACGCTTCGCTATCAGGAGTATGGCTAACGCCACGCTTCGCTATCAGGAGTTCAAGAATGAAGAATGAAGAATGAAGAATGAAGAATGAAGAAAATTTTCCTCCTATGGGAATCATAAATGATATTTAAAAAATTTTAAGTAGGTAGGCAATGCCCACCCTAGGTATATTTCAAAAATCAAATATTATTCCTATGTTTCCTGTTTCCCCGTTCCCTAATTACAAAAGATTTGCTGATTCATAGAGTCTTCTGAGAATAGCTGTAATTTTAATTCCGTAGTCTAAATCAGCAGACCAGCGCCCTGACAATTGATGAACTGACGACGCAACTCCTCTAGTCACAAAGCGAAATCTAGGATCTACTTCTTGTTGGACTAAAGGTTCTAAACTGGCATAGGCTTTTAAATGTTGAATATGCGCTCTGACACCAATTCTGGCGCTGGGAAATGATGCTCCTTCCGCACCACCACCAACTGCACCCAAACCGGCAAAGTTATTTTGCTGGGATTTAATGTCAGTACCAAACCGTAAAAATCCAGTTTCTAAACACATTTGACAAAAAGCAATATCATGATTTATGCCTTCAATTGTTGCTTCTTCTCGATATAGTTTAGGAAGATCAGGAAACTGTGTAATGGCGGTTTCATTATTGGTTTTTAGAAATAGTTGTAGCTGTACTTCTGATGTATTACCATTGGAGATAAGTTGCTCAATTTGTCCAGGACAAACTGTTGAAATTGAGCGTAATTTTACTGTGCGCGTGGCACTATCCCAATCAATAGAAATATGAGAGTCTCGAAGTTCTACAGCTTTAATATACACTATTTGGCGATAGGTAATTCGGCGTAAATTAGCTAATTTGGAAATATCAATCCGTAACCGATCTACTAAATCAATTGGGATGTAAGCATTCCCATTAATTAATACTCCTTGTTCAGCGTAATTTTGTCCATTAATATTGATATTAATGCTAGAATAATTTTCGGTCGTTGGTTGCTGAGGATCATTTGCTTGATTCCAAGTAGTCAGTCCTTCGGCAATTCCGATGGCAAAATCACGACGACGACTTTGTAATAAAGCCCGATCTTCAGGACTGCTTAAAAACCCGACTTGTAGTAATAAAGCTCCAATCACAGTTTGACGACAAAATTGTAAATTACCCAAGCCACTATCTGTATCTGGTTTCACTCCGCGATTTGGTAATTGGGGGACACGACGCAAAAGTGCCATTAATACCATTTCGGCATTTTGTTTGCGTTGGTCATTTTTGGCAATATAAAATGCACTTGCTCCCCGCACCGATGGACTATTAGCAGCATTGGCTTGAATTTCTAGCGCTACATCCTTGGTATTAGCACGAGCATTAATCCAAGCGATGGTTTGAGCCGCACTCAAATCATCAGGAACAGCTAAAACTTCTACGTTACGGGTGCGGAGTTCTGTCACCACTAAATCTCGCAAAAGAATCATTTCCTTTGCTTCCGTTGTGCCACCAGCGATCGCACCGGGGTCATTTTTACCCGCTTCTGTGCCACCATGTGCCGCAGAAATAAAAATCCGCCCCAT
>NZ_VIKY01000223.1:0-11917 GCF_009711925.1 Dolichospermum sp. UHCC 0352
AACTCTACTACATCAGCCCTCTCTCTTCATCCTCTTTTTTTGGCTACAGTATTGATAGTATTAGGGTTTTCTTGGACAAGTGCAACATCTTTAGGTTTAGATCCAAATATAAGATTTAGGTGGGAAAAATTGATAACAGACAAAATGGAATTAGTTACAATCAGTCAGCTTTTAGATGCAGAACCTAAAAATTGCATTGAAATTTTTAAAAAATGGTTAAAAGAGAAACGAAATAAATCTCAAGAATTAAAAAAAATACAACAATTAGAAGACTGGATTTTAAATAAATATTCTGCTTTCCCATGGTTACTTAGAAGGTTATTAACTAAATTTTGTAATCCTCCGTTAGATTCTAATTTTCCTATAAAAACACAAGATATTCATAAATTGGTGATTAATATGCTTGAAAGTGATTTAAAGAAGAATTTACAACTCAGAGAACGTCAATGTTTAGAGAAAATAGCCAATTTTGAGTCTAATATATTGGAATCTTATGAAAAAGAAATACAAGTTTTAATAGAGAAAAACTTGATTATTGAATCTGATACTGAATACATAGTTAGAGATGATATTTTGCGTGAGTATATTTTAAACAAGGACATTACATTACCAGATTTGAGTATAACTTACATCCCTAAACGTCCTGTAGATTCTATATTAAAGGTATTCCGTTTACTGGAAACGGAAATAACTAAGGAGCAATTAATCAATAAACTGCTCGAACATAATCTGATAAAAACAGAAAATAAATCTCAATCTAGAAATAAAAGAAATAAAAATAACACTAAACCTGAGAATATTGATAATGTTAATAATATTATTAGCGATTTACGTCATTTTTTCCAGGTTGAATATGATACAAAAACCAAATCAATTAAAATCAAAAAAGATTTATTAGATAAAGATGATAATGAAATCTCAGATTATTTAAGAGAACAATTGGAAGAACATCTAGTTATTAAAGAAATCTGTAAAAATAAACATAAAATTAAGACTGGAGAATATTTTAAAAAGGATATGCTTAAAGACTTATTAAAAACATTATATTCTAGTGAATCTCTTCAAGATGAAGATGAATATGAAGATATTGAACTCCCATTATTAACAATATCTACTAAAAAGACTAAAAAGAAGGTACAGAAAAGGGATAAATTTGACCATTATACTAGCAGATTACTTTCTTGGTTTCGTTTTGCAGGAATAATTGAACGACAAATTGAACAATATGAAGATTCAATATTGTTAATACCTACTAATCGTCCTGGTAAAGAAAAAGGTAAGATAAAAAATGCTAAACATCAACAGTTAGAATTGCTTTGAAAGGTGACAGATGAATAGTTTATCTTTCTCTGCTTCAGCAAAGAGTGAAAATTTTGTTGGTCGTGATTTTGTCTTCACTGCTATTAATAATTTTCTCCACCGTTACCCCAAGGGTTATTTCACCATTGTCGGTGTTCCCGGTAGCGGTAAAAGTGCCATTCTTGCCCAATTTGTGCGCCAAAATCCCCATACTATTTATTACAATGCCCAAATTGCTGGTAAAAATCGAGTTGAGGCATTTTTTCCAGAGGTTTGTACACAGTTAAATTTATTGTTAGAGAATTTATCTAGCACCCCTCCCCAACCTTCCCCGCAAACGATGACGGAGATAGGATTTATCAATGCACATGAGGGAAGTTGGTTATTTTCTACTTTATTGCAACAAGTCAGCGAGAATTTACCAGATCAGAAAATAATTATTGTGATTGATGGTTTGGATGGAATTGATATAAATAGTCAAGCTGTAGGCACGAATTTATTTTATCTACCGCGATATTTACCGGATCAAATTTATTTTATTTTCGCTCGTCGTCCCTATCAAAAATCCCATAGTGGCTTGTTAATTGAAGCACCTTCACAGATTTTAGATTTAGCAGATTATCCGGTGGAAAATCGGGAGGATATTAAAGCATATATTCGGAAGAAACGAACCGCAGAGACGCAGAGTTCGCAGAGAAATATAATTGAATTAATTAATGAAAATGAAGATAATTTTATGTATGTGCAGGAAGTTTTAAAAGCTATGGCTGATGGTTTTTATTCTGTCAATAATTTTGAGCAAATTCCCCCAGATTTAGAAAGTTATTATCAGCAACATTGGCAAAAGATGCAAGGTGATGGTTTATCTGATGTTGCGATGGATATTTTGCGGGTTTTAACTGCTGAAGAAACTCAACCAATGTCAACGGTAGCTATTAGTAAAATTATCAAGGCTGATGTTTTTGATGTGGCGGAAATTATGGAAACTTGGTTAGAATTTCTGCAAGAAATACACACAAATAAGGAAACTAAATATCAATTATATCATCACAGTTTCCGGTTATATCTTCATGATTACAGCACTTTGCGTAACATTTAAATACAATAATTAAAGGAATAATTTGCAAAATCAAGATGAAACCTGTCTCACTCGCGCAAAGTGCTGTATATCATTTTAGTTTTCCTGGTTTATTAATTGAAAGTTACTAAACCTGACATTCTGGATTTTTTTGATAATCAGGAGTAGCATCAGGATAAAAGGTACGAATACCACCTTTTTTAGCAACAAAAACATTAACAAATGTTTTGTTGTCATCAGTTACAGTCAGCAAACAAGCTTTAGATGTAGGTTCTGAATTGGGGTTATTTTTGTATGCTTTCGCTGCAATTGTTAAAATCTCTTCTGCATTGAGGGTGTAACCATATCCTTTTAGTGGATCATTCACAGTGCTTCCACCAACTTTCATTCTCACACCAAAGGAATAAACAGCACCTGGTTTAACTTCAGATGTACTCACAGACTTGGGTAAAATTCCAGCAATACGTTTATTTTGTAAATCCAAATAACGTCCAGCAAAATGTAAACCACCAATTTTATTTTTTTCTGGTTCACCACAAAAAACATGATCAAATCCTTTAGCATTAAACCAAAGATTAGTTAGATCTTCCAGAAATTCTTGATTAGAAGTTCTTTTGGGAAAAATATAACCCCCAAGATTATTTTTAATATTGCTGAAAACATCGGGAAAACTGTTAAACATGGTTTTAAAACTAGCGGGTTTAACTACTGTTCCCACTTCTCGACACAGTTGATTAACTGCTATATCAAACTTATTCAACACAGGAGGGGGAGGAGTTAAATCTTGTACACCACCAAATTTAACCTTGACAGGATTCTTTGTATTGTCAAAGAAAGGTAAAAATTCCTCTGCACTCACTAAACTGGGACTAAATAGAGTGGTGATGAAAAATAGTTCCGCTGCTAAAATTAAGCACCGAAATTCATGCAAATTTTTACAAATTTGAACATTGATGGTTTTAGACAAGAGGTTTAACATCATTGAAATCTCACTAGTATTTGAGTATTATTGTGAATACTTACACATTACTAATATGAAACTATATAGTAGTGTCAATTATTCTTAATAAATCTTAAAATTATTTGCTAATTAAAATCCATCATCCCCCCAAATTCTTCCATCATTCTTTCCAGTAGTTCTTCCATCATATCCTCTTTCATAGAACGGAGACTTTCTGGTCCTGCGAGAAATTCTTTAATAGTGATCTTTTTATCTTTAAAGTCTTGAACAAAATCACGAATTTCCACAACTATCTTAGTTTGAGCTTGCATGGTTTCCAGCATCAATTCAATACAATCAACACCTTGTTTAGCTGCTTTTTTGTAATCCGCAACCATTGATCCTTCCGGGGTATTTTTTGCTAACCGGAGTTCCTGTTTCAACTTCTCATATTGATTTTTGAGAATTTGATTGTGTTGTTCTATATTTCTACATCTGCGACTTAAATCATCTTCGCTATTATTATCAATTGTTTCTCCGACTTCATATTTACGTTCAATTTCCAAAAGTCGCGCTAAATCTCCATCTTGGTAAGCTTTATTAATTTCCTTCATTATTTCCGTGTGAGTCATTTGGGTTTCATTATCTTTAACCTTATCAGGGTGAAAAATTTCCGCTAACCGCAAAAATGTCTGTCGGATTTTTCTAGATTCATCTGTTCTCGCTACTGTGGGAGATTCTGAATCTTGTTCTGCTTCCCAAAATTGACGACGACGTTGATGATTTTCTTGAGAATCATTATCTTCAAATAGTTCATCTAATTCTTCATCATCATCATCTTCTTCTTCAATAGGTTTATAACTAATAATTCCTCCCATTTGTAAACTTCTGTACAATGATTGGATATTTTTCTGGGTTTGTTTACCCATTTTTTTCGTAGTTAAAATTTCGGCAAACAAAGCATGAATTTCTGCATCTAATTCGGCCATTGTTTTCATATTCGGACTAACTCGATGAAATACCTCTGTCGCTAACGAACGCATTTTTTCGACAAAGTTATTTAATTCTGTCCGCTTTTTCTTAATTTGCTTTAATAGAGATTGGTGTTCTTTCTCTAAACCCGCTAACTGGAGATGTAAGTCAGAAAGAGCTAGGGGAATTACTGTTGTGGAGGATACTGTTTTTGTTTTGCGTACCATAGCAGATGCAATTAAGTTTAGGTTTAATAAAAGAAATACATTTATTATTTTATTATTTTAAGTTAATTTTGACAATAATCAGGGTTCTCAGGTGGTAAATTTAGTTTTATCCTTAGTTCTCGATCATAACAGGCTTTTTCCCAATTTTTTGCAGATTTGACTTGTTCAGCAGTTAGATTTTTAGCTCCAATAAACTTAGCACAAATATATTTTTTAGAACTTGTAGCTTGATCAAAAACAAAAACATCACCGCACATTATAGCATCTTTGAGATTTGTTTTTTCTAAATCTGCTCCTTGAAATTCTGCATCTCTAAGTTCTGCTTCTCCCAAATTAGCTTCAGAAAGATAAGCATTTTGGAACTTAGCTTGTTTAAGATCTGCTTTTTGTAAATTAGCATCAATAAGATTCGTTTCTTGAAAATCTATTTCAGATAAATAAGCAGTATAAAAATTACTTTTATAAAGATTTGCTTTCCTTAAATTACTACATTCTTTTTCACGTTTACATTCTAATATTGAACCTTTAAAACTTGCATTAGCTAGTTGAGCATTTTGCAAATTAATACCACTTAAATCAAATCCATCAAGTTTTAAATCTCGTAACATTTCACCATTTTTATTCAAATGTTCTAAACCAATAATTATACTAACACCTGTAGCTTTTTGCTCAATAGCAGAATTAACCATTAACCAAACTTGTAAAGTTTGAAAATTTGCTTGTTTTTCTCGTTGTGGTGCTTCCCAGTAATATTTAAATACTGCAAAAATTAAACTAATTATAACTCCTTTTTCTAAAGCTGTAATCAGGATTTTTTTAAATAAAACTGCTTTAGGAAATTTTGAACCCCACTCTACCCATTCTTTGAGAATCCACCATTTTGGTGGATATTGGGGAATGAATTTATGATTACAAATATATGTTTCATATAAACGGCGGTAAGTTTCGGTAGATAACCCAACTTTTTCTGCTTCTTTTTCTAACAATGCAAAGTGATATTCACGAGTTAAAGGATCAGAAATTTCTGTAATAATCAAAAATTTTTCTCGCAATTCTTTAACTTCTGCTATTTCTTGCAAATGTAAATGTTTGTCCACTTGAGAACTATTCTGTTGTTTAGATTTATCTGTACTCATTGCTCAAATATATCCTCGTGATTTTTTAAGACTATGCCAAAATTTTAAATGCTAAGAAAGACGTTTTATAAAACGTCTCTACATTATTTTTCACTAGATATCTATTGATTATGGAAAAAGTCTTCGACATCCTTTACAAATTTCTATTTCTCTCTGGGTATTAGCATTACGACAAATATTATCACACTGCCTTTTTAAAGCAGCAAATACTATAGTTGAAGCCGTTGAACTTGAGGGTGCAGTCAAAGTAGCTAACATTAAAGTTGGACTACTTGTTTGTTGTTTGTCAGGAGTAGTAACTTCAAAATCAAATTTGTGATTACCAATACTGTTTGCTGTTGTGTGAAATTCATCATCTATTTCTTCACCGCTTAGTAATTGCGATAAAAGTCGAATAGATTCTTCACCTCGTAAGATGGATTGTGTTAACTCTTTTGCTAACTCTTTATCCTCATCACTTAAATTATCCCATGTAGAGGGGAGTAAAATTTTGTCTGCCATAAGTAGAAATGTAACTGGAATAAATCAGATATACCATAACTAGTATATATCTCTTGTATTATAATAATAATTTTTTTTAAGTAAAATAACATAGGGCAAACAAATGTACTCTTGTTTTTTCAGGTTTTGATTAATACCTTATTATCAATGAGTCATTTTCAGATAATTACTCAACTCAAACCCTTTCAAAGTCAACATTTCTCGCACTTGCTGACTCAACAAAGCCGCTAATTCTACCTCACCACCGTTATTTATCTCGGTATTCACTAAATCAGGATGAGAATAAATTTCTACTAATTCCGCTTCTATTTGTGGTATCAAACCGAGTAAATATTCTTCGCTCATGTCACCAGTTTGTAACAATCCATAAACCCTGTCAGCAAATTTAATTTGATTCGCTTTTAATAAACCTTCTCCATAACGACGTAATTGTCCAAAAACAATAGACCAAATTATTTTAGTGAATAAATTACGGTTATCAATTTTGATGTTTTTGCTTAATTCTTCTGAAGGTAGACGAATAAATTTAATCTTAAATTCCGCGGCAAATTCTGTTAAAATATTCAAAATTACAGGATGTACATGAAGATGTAAATGTCCATCAACATGAGCAAGATTTAAACCAGAATCCCGAAATTTTTCTAATTGAGCAGATATTTCTAACCGCAATTCTGCACGGGTAGCTTGATTAAATTGATAACTTAATCCTGCTTGGGTGGGATTACTGGAAAAGTTACCTTGAGAGTCTACTAAATGGGGAATTTGCGAAGGTGGTAAAACTGATTTACCACAAACTAAAACTAGATGTAACCCAACTGCTAACTGAGGATGATCTTTTGCCAGTGCGATCGCTTCTTGTGCAGCATCACCAGTTACCATTAAACTAGTGCTAGTTAAAATCCCTTCCGCATGGGCTTTAATAATCGCTGAATTTACACCCTGGGAAAACCCGAAATCATCAGCATTAATAATTAAATAAGACATTGGTAAAAAGTGATTGAAATCAAAAAATGTCAGAATCAGGATACCCAGGATTAAAGGATTAACAGGATTAATTAAAAAATACTCAGCAGATAATTCAATTAAATTAAATCCTGAACATCCTTAAATCCTGTAAATCCTGATTCTGACGATTTACCTAGCTAAAGCTTGAGTCCGACGGTCATTCAAATAACCAAAGAACTCCTTACCTTCCCGCAAACGACGCACTAACATTTGTCTATCAGCCAGCATTTCCCGCACAATGGGAATAATCGCTTTGGGACGGAAGTAAAATTTGCGATACATTTTTTCAACCGAATCTTCAATTTCCGCACTAGAAAGACTTGGATATTGCAAAGTTGAAGTTTGAATACCAGAAGTTGCTACTAAAGACTCATTCGCAAACCAACCCTTTTCTCTGGACTGTTCATACAATTCTGTACCAGGATAAGGTGCAGCAATAGAAACTTGAATTGTATGGGGACTTAATTCACAAGCAAAACGAATTGTTTCTTCTACAGTTTCTTTCGTTTCTATCGGCAAACCGATAATAAAAGTTCCATGGACAGTAATACCAAGTTTGTGGCAATTCTTCATGAATTCTCGCGCCACTTCTAGCTTAATACCTTTTTTGATATTATTGAGAACTTCTTGATTACCAGATTCAAAACCTACTAATAACAAGCGTAATCCGTTATCCCGTAAAGTTTTGAGAGTATCATAATCTAAATTAGCACGGGCATTGCAACTCCAAGTTAAATTGAGTCGCTTCATGTGTTTACTAATAGCGATCGCTCGATGTTTGTCAATGGTAAAAGTATCATCATCAAACATATACTCCCGCACCTTGTCCCCAAAGAGAACCTTGGCTTCTTCCATTTCTCTACCTACGGCATCGGGGCTTTTATGACGGTATAAATGTCCGCCAATAGTTTGCGGCCACAAACAAAAAGTACATTTTGCTGGACAACCACGCCCAGTATAAAAAGAAATGTAAGGATGTTGCAAATAGCCAATGAAATATTTACTAATATCTAAATCACGGGCATAAACTGGCAACACACTGGGCATAGCATCCCAGTCATGAATTAAAGGACGTTCTTCCGTTTGGTGGATATTTCCCAACTTATCCCGGTAACTCAAACCCTTGATTTCATCCCAAGGTTTCCCTTCTGCCAATTCTTTACAGGTATAATCGAATTCATTGCGGCAGACAAAATCAATAACCGGATTTTCCCGTAAAGTTGCCTCTGGTAAAACCGCAACGTGCGCCCCTACAAAGCCAATTTGCACATTGGGATTTTGCGCTTTGATCGTTTCTGCACACTTCACATCATTAGCCAAAGAAGGCGTGCTGGTGTGCATAATCACCAATTCGTAATCCTTGGCAATTTTCAGCACATCATCCACTGTCTGCCCATGAGGAGGTGCATCAACTAACCTACTGCCAGGAACTAAAGCCGCAGGTTGTGCTAACCAAGTCGGATACCAAAAAGAAGTAATTTCTCGTTTTGCTTGATACCGCGCCCCCGCACCACCATCAAAACCATCAAAAGAAGGTGGACTCAAAAATAAAGTAGTTTTCATGAATATTTTTCTTGTCAGTTGTTAGTTGTTAGTTGTTAGTTGTTAGTTGTCAACTTAAGCCAACCAGGGAATGAATTCCCTGTCTAAAAGCTAAACTCGGTTAAAACCGACTACTTTGACATAAATAGGATAGTTTTTGATCTTGAGTTAACCAGAGTGCGTTTTAACGCACTTTAGCTTTTAGACCGGAACTTAAGTTCCGGGCGGATTTGTTCCCCATACCCTATTTCCTAACTAGCTTTAGCGTTCACACCCATGAGGTTTTCAATCAGGGAAACAACATCACTACGGCTGAGTTTTTCCTTACCACTAGCTAAAGCATCTAGAGTACCATGAGCTAAAGCCAGAGGAATTTGGCAAAATTGCAAAGCCGGTCCATTTGGCAAAGAGTTCGTATAGGCATCTGCTAAGATGAGATTGCGACGGGCATATTTTTGGAGATGATCATTATCCCAACCTGCTGGGTAAAAATTGACTCCACGAGTTAAATCCTCACCATTGTTTCGCAGAATATTTACTGCTTGCAAACCCCTACCAAATCCTATGGCTTGAGTGCGGTTGCTTTGAGTTCCATCATACCAATTCCATAAATCTGAGAGCAACAAGCCCACAGCACCAGCTACCCCAAAGGTATAACGGTCTAAATCCGCCTCTGTTTCTATTTGCCAATTTCTATCTGCCCAATAAGCCATTCTATCAGCCATTGCGGCTGTTGCATCCCAAATTCGCGGGGCAATGCTTTCAGGTGCTAATATTGACCATTCTCTAATGCGTAAACTGACTTCTTGTAAAGAATTTTCGCAACCTTTAAATCCTACAGAGAAGGCATCCAGCGGAAAACCATCTATTCCCGCTTGCAATGTGAGGCTAATATTCTGCAATAGGCGTTTTTTAGTCCCATTATCCAAATTTGGATCATCTTCAATTTGGTCAAGGGCGCGCATACACAAGTATGCTGATGCCACTGCTTCTTGTAATCCTGATGGTAAAATACTAATTGGGATATAAAAAGTTCTACTAGTGTCTTTAAGGATTTGCAACGCATCTCCACGTAAATCCATTTTGTTCACTCCTCTCTTGATTTGCACACCACACCTAATTTCGGACTTTTCAATAATACTAGATTTAGTCTTGATTAAACCTTAAAAACCATAGACACTCTAGAATTTAATCTAGGAATACATAGTTTATAGTGTCGCATTTAACACAACTTTCCAGCTTATCAAAGCTTAGTACAGTATATAAGGTTTTGGTAACAATAACCTTGTCTACAAGGATAGAGATAAGAACAGCAAAGTTCTTAGGCTGAAGTATTGCAGAAGTGCCAGTAGAGTCACTTATTTTACCAGGATGTGGATTTTATTGTTTAGTATATGATTTTATGATTTAAGCTGTATTGTTCTATAGTTTTTTATTTGTCTGAATCAGGATACTCAGGATTAAAGGATTTACAGGATGTTATTGGATGATTTTTGGTGGGAAGTTGGTGATTTTATTTGTCTTATTAAACTCTCATATTTTCAATTTGAAAATTGATTATTAAATATTAAATGAATATTTAAAATATGACATTTAAAACCAACATCCTGCAAATCCTAAAATCCTGGATATCCTGATTCTGACAATTGAGAGATTCATATCCCCGACTGCTTAAAGAAGTCGGGGATATGGAAGATTAAGCCACAACTTCCACTGGTTTGGCTTCCGGTAACAACCGCTTCACACCTTGCTTGACAAAAGCTTCCAAAACAGCCATTTTTTGATTTTGCTGGAATACAGTTTGCAAAACTTGACGCAGTTTGTCGAGATTTAAAGCACTTCCCGATTCTAAAGCAATTTCTTGCTGTTCAAAATATGCCACTAAACTTAATCCCGCTACTCTTGTCAGGTAAGCAGCACTAACTCCCTCTACCATTCCTCCAGCGACAAAGGTAGCAACATTAGTTTTCAGAATACCCGTTACAGCCCTAGTTGAAAGTTCCACTAAACCTAATTTCAACATCAAACTTCCCATAGTTCCCGCTACTTGTTGCGCTTGTTCCCAGGAAATTTTCTGCTGATAAATATTACCCAAATCTATCACCATTTGAGCAGTAATCGCCGCAGTTGCGAGAATATCTAAAGCTGGTACGGGATTAGCAAAAGCTGCCGCCGCTGCAATCCATTGATATTGTTCTATAAAAGGTGTGGCTTGATCTCTTCTCACACCATTTAAACAATTTTTGGCTTCGGCTTTGAGTAATAATACCTTGCGATTTGTGGTATTACAAACTAGCTGTTCTCCTTGCTGTCCCACAACCGCTGCTAATTGTTGTGTTAATTGCTGGATATCTGGCGTTGGTTGTTCCATCCATTCTTGGCAAGAACCATCTTCTTCATGTTTCCGCACTTTCACAGGTACGGGAGAAGCCGCAGTCGCAACTACATTTGCACCAATGCGCTGTTTTAATGATTGAAAAACTGTAGCGCGTTCATCAGGTTGATATTGATCTTGTTTGTTGAAAACCAGCAAACTTGGTTGTTTTGTGGCTTTTAGCTGTTGTAAAACCTGAAATTCTGAATCTGTTAAATCACCGTTGGTCAGAAATAAGACAAAATCAGATTTCTGCATTTCCGATAAAGTGACAACATCAGAATTTTCACCAGCTACGGAAAATAAAGGCGCTGTTTCCGCAAAATGCAAAGACATTCCCGGAATAGTTGGGGCAGTTTTTAGAACTTCAATAACTGTACTTTTACCTACAGATTTACCACCAGTAACGGCCAGGTTAATTTCCTTTCTATCCAGTTCTAAGGGCAATTTAGCGAGATTTTCGCGGAGAATTGCTAGGTGAGGATGATTGACTGCTTCTTGTGCCAGTTGATTAATTATTACTTGGGTTTGAGCGATCGCTTTATCCACATCTGCCCGATTGACAACTATATCATTTAGCTGTTCACCTAATTGGGGCTGATTTTTATTGAACAACCACAAACCCCCACCGACAGCCAAAGCACTCAGGAGTCCGAATTCTCCCACTTGCACCATTGAATCATGCCAACTGTCTAACATCCACAGGGAGAACGATAGTCCTAGTCCTCCCACTAAAATCGGTCGCTGTAACTTCACAATTGTGATTCTCCACGCGAGGAAAAAGCTTTTACCTCACTTTAGCTTAACCGACAGAAGCCCCACGCTCACTATACCGGAGCGTGG
>NZ_VIKY01000224.1:0-14136 GCF_009711925.1 Dolichospermum sp. UHCC 0352
GGAATACCACTTTTCAAACATCCTCTCAGATGGTCTTTTATCATTTCAGCAGTACGAAGACCGTGCCAAGTATAATTGACAAATATATTTAAGCACGGCGACATCTTTTTAAGATATCGGATCAGGGATTTCTAAAATCTCTTAAATAAGCATTTTTAACCAGATAGAGACGTTCTATGGAGCATCTCTATCTGGCTTTCGGATAACGCACAGTTAATTTTCAGTAGATATCTGTTACCTATTTCTGATGCTGGAAATCAACTCCAATATCACTATTGAGGAACAGCGCTTACTAGAATTGTATATTTGTAGATACCTACAGGAACACCAGAAGCAGATTGAACATTCATATCAACCGTCATGTCTGTAGATGCAGCGGCGGCAACGGGAAGGAATTGGTCACTTGTTACAGAACCACCAGCAGGCGATGCTGTGTAAGCTTCAATTGTGGCACCACCAGCACCAGCATCAGCTAGAACTGATTTTGTACTAACTGCTTGAAAAGCAGGGTTAGAAGCAGCAGCAACAGGTGTATCTACAAAGAAGGCCGTCTGGGAGTTACACTCAGCAGTAAAACCCGCTTTTTGGGGAGTAACACCAGCAACAGCAGCTAGTGCCGCGTTGCTATTAGAACCAATGGTTCCAATATCTACACCCTTAGCAACAATTAGACCTGATTCGATGTTGGTGAACAAGCAGTTAGCCTGAGCAACACCAGTGAAGTCTAGATTCAAGGTTTGTTCAGCCTTGGCCACAGGTGCGAATAAGAAAGAACCGCTTACTAAAAGAGCAGAGATTAAAGAAATACGTTTCATAGGGATACCTTAATTAAATTCCAAAGGGAACATAGGTGAACATTACCAACAGACCCTCATTTTTTGGGTCTATCTCTTGAGGAGTGCTTAAAATAGTCTTAAAATAGTCTTTAAAATAGTCTTAAAATAGTCTTTAAAAAGTCTTTAAGAAGTCTTTAAAATCAATCTATATTCAATACCTTAGTCAAATTACGAGGGTGAGATGATAATGCTTTAACCATGAACTCCCGTTCCTCGCTCTTGCTTGGCAAAAACAATCACCCCTAAAAATTCCTTAAAGGTTTCCGACAAGGATTTTTTAAATGTATTGACGGTAGGATAAGGGTTTTAGATTCTAAACTACCTTTTCATCGAAACGCTTATATATGATTATTTTTGCCGTTTTTGCCAAAAATTATCAAGGCTCTTATTTTGGCAATAGTATTGATATTAAAATAAGGTTGTTAAACAACGTTAGATTTACTGATCTTTTCTGAGTCTCAATATGTTTAGGAATTAGTGAAGCACAAATTTTAGATGATTATCCTCATTTAACTGCTGCTGATTTAGTGAATGCTTGGGCTTATGCAAATGCACATCTAGAAGAAATTGAAACAGCAATTCAAAAAAATGAGGCGGCTTAAATTGTGGTACGTCTTTATGCAGATGAACAATTTCCTCGCATAGTCAGCGAATTATGATTAGTTCACCCTTCTCTATAAGCCCTTATTTTCCTTCTTTGCGTCTTTGATCCTTAGCGTCTTTGCGCGAAACAAAGATAGCACCCTTAGCAATAAAGCCCACCTGAGTGGGCTAGTGAGGCTAATTTGTGTAGACAAATGCTATTAATAAGGATCGGAGTCAAACCTTCCGCGCTTCACACTTCTGAGATAATAACCCCGTGACGGTAATTTATTTAAATCGAAAGTGTCACCTCTAGGAACTCGCCAAATTTTGTAGTCGTGATATGTGAGAGGAGTTCCCTTTTTACAAGTTTCTGGAGGATGATCTCCTAAGACAAAATATGCTGAACCTTTACCCGTAACTTTAGCAATACCATATTTATCAACTAGTAAAGATGTTTGTTCACTAATTGCTATCCCTAACGCTTTTGCAGATACACCATCTTGAATTTGCCTAGCAATAAAAACCATAATTCTCCCCATTCTTTTGCGTTCATCGAAATGGGTATCAATGATAGTTCCTCGCAGATATTTCCACTGGAAAAAGTTATAGGTAAAGGTAATATTCCCGTAGGGATCATCAAGGGCTTCGTGAGTTTCAATACTATCTTCACAAGCACAAGAATCATAAACATATTCACTTTGAATCATCGCTCCGGCACTTGTACCACCAATAGCACCACCTTGATCATAAACCGACTTAATAGCAACTTCCAGCTTAGTGTTTTTCCAGTGGCGAATATATTCACATTGATCACCACCAGCAAAGAAAATTACGCCAGCATTTCTGACTTTATCAAAAATATCGGTTCGGTTTGCTTCTTGACGATTACGAATGATGAGAGTTTCTACATATTTGACACCTCTCATACTATAAATTAGCTGATTATAATCATCGTTACCAGCAGCACGAATTACTAAAACATTAACTTTAGTATTGCTGTTACTACCACCCCTGACTTGATTAATCATCCACTGAATAGCGTCATCAACATCAGGACCGCCACCACCTAAATTATGAACAGGTCCAGCTAATTTAGGGAGTTTATAAGCTGGTTCAGAGGTGGGAATCTGGCTATCGGCAATGATATCCTCAAAGAACCGTTTTAACTTGGCTGTTAAACGATCTAGGATGCGGTTTACCATCTTCAACAAGCTGTTTTTTGCATTCTGCAAACGCCTGGATGTACTTAGGAATGCCTTTATCATATTATAATCTTGTCAAGCAAACAGCAATCATTTCTAACTTTCGCATTTCTCAGGGCTAAATTCCTAGCGTACAGGGTTTGTACTGTTTTTTTACGGACAATAATCAGAGTAATCTTTAATTCTCTTTACCAGACAATTTCTGCTCGTTCTTCTACTACTCTTTCATAAACCATTTCTGTTTGTTTACCTAATTTTGGCCAGCTAAATCTTTTCTCTAAATCTGCATAAGCATTATTTACCAACCATTGACAATAATCTGGGTTTTTCAGCACTTCTAATATTCCCCAAGCCACAGAGTCCGAGTTGTTTACCCAGGTGGTAATTCCCGTTTTTGTATGTTGAACTACTTCAGGAAAACCACCAGTATCGGAAACTATGACTGGTACGCGGGAGGCAAAACTTTCTAAAGCAACTATCCCAAAGGGTTCATAAAGACTGGGAAAAACTGCACAGTCAGCGATGGTTTGAAATTTATCTAAGTATTCATCAGCCAGGAATCCAGTAAAGTAACACTTGTGCCAAATTCCCAAATCCCAAGCTTGACGTTTAAGATGGTCAGTATTACCACCACCAATTATGACAAATTTAACATTATTTCCCATTTCCCACAGCACCTTGGGAGCGGCATTAAGTAATATAGGTACGCCTTTTTCATAGGTCATGCGACCAAGATAATAGACAATTTTTTCATCATCTGCGGCAAATCGTCGCCGAAAATCTTGAGCATGAAAATCTTTGTGATGTATTTTCTTTTCTGCGCGAATACCGTTATAAATTACGTCAATTTTATCACTAGGAATATATAGTGTTCCGATCATTTCCCGACGCATATATTCACTACAAACGATGACCCGCCAAGCATTATCAGCTAGTGTATATTCTTTATCATGAATATAGTTTTGGGTATCATTGTGAATACCGTTATAGCGTCCATGTTCTGTGGCGTGAATTGTGGCAATTAGGGGAATTTTAAAGGTATGCTTGAGAGCGATCGCTGCATCCCCAACTAACCAATCATGGGCATGAATCAGATCAAATGGACCTTTTTCCCTTAATAACCTGCCGCCATGTTCTCCCATACTCTCATTTAAGTTCACCACCCAGTGGAAAAAATCGTTACTAGGAGCTACTGGGACACGGTGGATATGAATGCCTTCCACGACTTCATACAAGGATGCTGGACCAAATTCTGGCGTAATTAGGTGGATGTCATGGCCTAACTTTATTAGTTCCGGGTACAACTCAGCAACGTGACGAGCAATTCCCCCAACTATCCTCGGTGGAAATTCCCAACTCAGCACTAATATCTTCATTGACTTGACTCCCCGATGATTGACAAAAAATTAAAATATATAAAAACTATATTTATAGCAGGGAAAAGGGCATTAGAAATTAAAAATTCTCGAAAACTCTTAGGAATACTGCTCGCGGCTTATTTGCGAGAGAGTACAGTATAGTAGTTAGTGACGGAATGTAGCGATAGCAAAGCGCGACCTAGGAATCGCTCTCTTAAAATCCTGTTAGTAATATTTGTGTAAGATCAATATACAAGTAAAATCTATGAGTATATCATTGCTGTTTAAGCATATCTAGATTAGAATTGGTAAAGATTTGATAGGGGTAAAGCAAGAGCTTTATTGGTGTCAAATTAGGCGAGGGATACTTTGGTAAGCTCAGTACAAGTAGCTTGTTTGTTTGGCTGCAACATTCCCGCCCGGAACTTAAGTTCCGGTCTAAAAGCTCAAGTGCGTTAAAACGCACTCTGGTTAACTCAAAATCAAAAATTATCCTATTTATGCTGAAATAGTCGGTTTTAACCGACTTTAGCTTTTAGACAGGGAATTTATTCCCTGGCTGGCTTGAAGGGACATCAATTTACGTTAAGTTGACACCAATGAGCATTGCTAAACCCTTACTTAATGCAATAGGAAACTACACTTCGTTATCAGGTGCGGAAATAAAAAATATGTTAAAAGAATGCAGAATTTAGAATTTAGAATTTAGAATTACGTTTTGCAACGGGGATTTTACCCCGACGCAAAACCCGCTGCTTGTAGAAGCAGGGGACTTTAACCCCCAAAGGTATGTTAAACAATTCTTTTCTCAGTCAAACTGCGACAACTGTTGTCTTTATTGATTCTTCTGTTTCCGACTACCAAACCCTACAGACAGGAGTTATAGCAGGAGTAAAAACGGTTATTCTTTCCCCAAATCAAAACGGAATTGAGGAAATTACGGAATTTTTACGACAGCATACTCAAATAACCACTATTCACATCCTTTCCCACGGTTCTCCAGGATGTTTGTATTTAGGAAATAGTCAACTGAATTTAGAAAATATCAGTAAATATGCTGAATTGTTGCAGCATTGGCAAAGCGAGAACATTTTACTCTATGGTTGTAACGTCGCTGCGGGGGATGCTGGGGAAGAATTTATTAGAAAGTTACATGAGATTACTAACGCAACCATTAGTGCGTCAGCAACAAAAACGGGAAATGCAGCATTAGGGGGAAATTGGGAGTTAGAGGTTAATATTCCCGTTACAGATTTAAAGAGGTTCCATGGAACGTCTCTACATTATTTGTCGGAGATTGTTTTTCATGCAGACACCCTCAACACCTATCAGGGAGTATTTGCACCCACATTAGTGGGCAATTATGATACATCTGGCTATGCTATAGGTGTGCAAGTAGTACTCCTGCTTACTCTATTAACTTAGTTAATTTAAACACCTTTAGCTCCATTGGAGATGTTAGTAGTAACAACACAGTTATTCAATCAGGTACAACAAATACCGTTGATACTGGTGGTGGTGCTGGTAGTTTAGAGCAATTTTTGGGTATCAATGCGACCAATTTTGCAACTGCTATTCCAGACAATCAATATGGTTCAGCCATTAAAAGTACCTTTACTAACATCAATGCTGGAGATGTGTTTAGCTTCAACTGGAATTTCACAAGTGCAGATACAGATCAAGCTTTTGTAACGATTAACAATAATGTTCAAACCTTAACGGATAATAGTCTTTATAGCTATACCTTCACTTCTGCGGGAAATTATAACATCGGTATTGGAGTTGTTGATACTTGGGATTCAACAGGTCCATCAACTCTCACCCTAAGTAATGCCACAATTCAGTCCGTTCCTTGGGAAACTGATGCTTTACCAGTATTAAGTAGTACAGTTCTTTTTGGTATTGGTGTTTGGACAAAACGTAAATTCAATAGACATCTCCAATAATTTTTGAACCCCCCAGTCGGTTTTAACCGACTTTAGCTATATCCCTGGCTTCTCTCCCTGGCTTCCTCCTTCCTCCTTCCTTACATCATCACCCCATAATGTTTCGCTAAAAAACGCAAAAACGCCAACGGGAAAAAAGTGATTTTATTGTGTTGACAAACAATTTTAAAAATGTTATCATGAAATTGATAAGGAAGAACTATCTTGCTATTAGTTAATTAGTGACGAGAAGATCCTCTGCTTACCTACAGTAGCGGGCAAGATGCCCGCACTACAAGGGTTTCATAATTCAAGTTTGTACCTCATTAGAGCGAAATCTGCTGTATTACCCATTTTTTGCCTGATTTTCACAATAAACTCGCCTGTAATTTCCCTCACGATTGCATACAGACGAGTTTTTAGCAATAAACCAAAAATCTGGGAATTAGCTCTTATCTAACCGCAACACAGCCATAAAAGCCTCCTGGGGTACATCCACCGTACCTATAGACTTCATCCGTTTTTTACCTTTGGCTTGCTTTTTCAACAGTTTCTTCTTCCGGCTGATGTCGCCACCATAGCATTTAGCCAAGACATCTTTCCGCATCGCTGATATACTTTCACTGGCAATAACTTTTGAGCCAATAGAAGCTTGAATGGGGACTTTAAATTGATGACGGGGAATTAGTTCTTTGAGTTTTTCCGCCATGGCTCTACCGACATTGTAGGCTTTATCTCTGTGGACAATCATCGCTAAGGAATCCACTGGATCACCATTAATCAGAATATCCAATTTCACCAAAGGATTTTCTCGGTAGCCAATCAGATGATATTCCATACTGGCGTAACCGCGAGAACGAGATTTCATTTGATCAAAAAAGTCGGTGACAACTTCAGCCAAAGGTAACTCATACGTTAGTGTAGTCCGTCCTTGGGTGAGATATTTCATATCTTTGAAGACTCCCCGACGATTTTGCGACAACTCCATTAAAGAACCAACGTAGGTTTCTGGAGTAATCATTTCGACTTTGACATAGGGTTCTTCGATTCTGTCCCGTTCATTCGGTTCAGGTAAGCGACTAGGATTATCAATGTACAGTTCTTCACCTTTGTTAGTGACAACTTTGTAAACTACCGATGGTGCGGTAATGATTAAATCTAGGTTATACTCGCGTTCTAAACGTTCTTGGACGATTTCCATGTGCAGTAATCCCAAAAACCCACAACGGAAACCAAAACCCATGGCGCTAGAGGTTTCTGGTTCATATTTTAATGCAGCATCATTGAGTTCCAGTTTTTCTAAAGCTTCTCGCAAGTCTTCAAACTGATCTGCGTCTATGGGGAACATCCCACAAAATACCATGGGATTAGCTTCTGCGTAACCAGGCAAGGCCTCAGTGGCTTTGTTTTTGCCTAGGGTAATGGTATCTCCTACTCTGGCATCAGCTACGGCTCTAATTGATGCTCCTAAATATCCTACTTCCCCAGCATGAAGTTCTTCCACTTGCTTTTGTGTTGGCACGAGAATGCCTAATTCATCAATGATAAATTCTTTACCAGATGCCATTAAGTAGATGCGATCGCCTCTTTTCACAGTTCCATCCATGACCCGGAAGTAAACAATTACACCCCGGTAACTATCATAGTAACTATCAAAAATTAACGCCCGCAGCTTCTCATTTACAGTATCAGCAGGTGGGGGAACTCGTTCGACAATTGTTTCTAAGATCTCCGCAATGCCAATTCCCTCCTTCGCTGAAGCCAAAATTGCGCCACTGCAATCTAAACCAATAATTTCTTCAATTTCGCCAATTACTCGTTCTGGTTCTGCCCCTGGTAAATCAATTTTATTTAAAACTGGGATAATTTCTAGATTATTCTCTAGGGCTAAATAGACATTTGCGAGAGTTTGCGCCTCTACACCTTGGGACGCATCCACAACTAATAATGCCCCTTCACAAGCCACTAGAGAACGCGACACCTCATAGGAAAAGTCTACGTGTCCAGGAGTATCAATTAAATTAAGAACATACTGCTGACCATCCTTGGCAGTATAATTCATCCGGGCAGCTTGCAGCTTAATTGTAATGCCGCGCTCCCGTTCCAAATCCATGTTATCAAGAAACTGCTCTTTCATCTGTCGATCTTCTACAGTCCCAGTCGCCTGTAGTAAACGATCCGCGAGAGTAGATTTCCCGTGATCAATGTGAGCAATAATACAGAAATTACGAATGCGAGCAGCGGGAACGTCAGTCATATACCATTTTTGCTTAAAGCAAACCAAAGTGAAAGCTATTTACTTCATGTATTTTAATGCTTTCTGAGAGAATAAGGGAAGAGGTAGGGAGCAACGCGAGGGAAAGAATTTTTTGATTTCTGCTCCTGACTCCTGTACGGCAGTTACACTATACATTACCGCAAATTTCCCAGCCATATTTTCAGGACAAAACCTATAACTAAGTTGAGAAAATTAAAAGTGTGAGAAATCATCTGCCCTTAAAAGAGCAACAGCATCTTTCTTTAGTATTAATGGTCGGTAATTCCCGCCTGCATTGGGCATTGTTCAGAGATAAGATATTATACTCAACTGGGGACACATTTCATCTATCTGCATCTGTTATTCAAAAATTAGCTGAATCTCCAACCTTAGATAATTGGTTGACAGCGATTTCTCTACCTACCAATCTTCCCATTATCCCAGATGATCCTATCCCTCTGATTCTCGCTTCTGTCGTTCCCAGTCAAACCGCACTTTGGCAAATTTACCCCCATTTGCGTCTGATTACTTTGGAAGATGTACCATTAGGGGGAATGTATCCCACGCTAGGAATTGATCGGGCTTTAGCTGTATGGGGTGCGGGAATAACTTGGGGATTTCCCGCATTAGTAATTGATGCGGGTACAGCATTGACTTTTACAGGTGCAGACAATCATCAATGCTTGGTTGGTGGGGCAATTTTGCCGGGTTTAGGGTTACAATTTGCCAGTTTAGGACAAAAAACCGGACAATTACCATTATTAGAAACTGGTTTAATGACATCTTTACCACCACGTTTTGCCATGAATACATCCGATGCAATTCAAAGTGGAGTAATTTACATTTTATTAAGTGGAATAAAGGATTTTATTGAGGCTTGGTGGCGGTTATTTCCTCATAGTCAGATTGTCATAACTGGTGGTGATAGTCATTTATTAAAAAACTATCTTCAGCAACAATTTCCAGATATAGCAAACCGATTAATTGTAGATAATCATTTGATATTTGAGGGAGTTGGAAATATAGTGATTAGGTAGTTAGTCCATAACTCTCTAAAATTTTTATTTTTTCGTATTTTTTGGTTCTGGACAGTCAATAAATTAGATAATTGATTGTTTTATGATTACTGTTTTCTCAGACAGCATTTGTCTAAAAAGTTTTTTAACTGTTTTATTAACTTCTAATTTTTTACTATGATTTCCATCTTTATAAGTTCTAACTTCTGAATGTGCATAATTGTCTTCTGTAGGGTCATGCTCCACTCTAAAATCATATTTTATATTACCTGGTGATTCTATCTGTTCAGGAACATCGCTAACCTTGAATTGTGCAATTCCCCAATCAAAAAAATTGGGAACTAAAACGTCTTCTGGGTCACTATATTTTTCTCTATTAACAGACCAGTCAGGAAATTTTATACCTGTTGGTAAAAGCCTTTCCCCGTTAATATGTTCTTTCTGACACCTATTATAGAGTTTTTCATTTTCATCGAAACTCATATCGACGGGGTGACTCATTCTATACATTTTTTGTGGGCGATTATCTTTGTAGGAAGACACGAATTTTCTCTATTGCAAATGTTAGTCCTAACATGGTAGCTTCAACTTCCCAAACTTCTGGGTTTCCTTGACCATCAGATGTTACGGCGAGAATATCTCCTTCGTTAAAGCATTCAATATCAGCATACCTATTATCCGATATAAAAGATATCCCTATCCCATTTTCTACTGAAGGGGTTATTCGTGTTGGGGATAATCCTGTCTTTGATAGAATTTCTAAAGTCTTACTTGCCCAATTTAACGCTGTATTGTTTGGTGGTTCTGCACCATAGCTATCCCAATTTTTCGGAAGATTAGATAAGTCTGCCAATTTTTTATTACATTCTACAATCCAATCTGAATATTTTAAAATTTGGTGATTGATTGCATCAGTAGATTCAGAATGTTTTGAGGCTTTGTAAATTGATTCATTAGTAGCAGTAGAGCTACTAAATGAAATTATTGAAGTATCTAAACATTGCCCTGATCTAGATGCAGTTTTTTTCTCCATAAAACTGTTTGGATTTAATGCACCATAAGATGGAGTCATCGTCACATAAAAAGCCAAAAATAAGCCTGCGGGAGACGAAACACTTTTTAGACCGCTATATAATGTATCTGACGCAGAAACAGTTCTTTTTATCCCGTTGTATAATGTATCTGTTGCAGAAATAGACATTTATTTACTCCCTATAATTTTTTCAATTGTCTTATTAACTTCATGTAAACCTAAATCAATAATTTTTGTTGCTTTATTTTCTATAGAACAATAAGACTCCTTTTCATTAAAAGCATATCTGTCATTAAAATCCCCCTCAATTTGAATACCTGATTCTATGATTTTGTCGCTAGAAAGCTTCAGTATTCCTTCTGTTCCAATCTCAATATTCCAGTTACGGTAATTTTGAATAGTTATATTACTAAAAAAATCTTGTTCAACCACTTTTGAAGTTTTTGATTGGAACTCATAAATATCGGAAGAAGAAGGATTCCCATCATTAGAAAATAAATTATAAATATGTGAAATCACTTTTTGATTATCTTCTTCCTGAGCAGGTATTTGGACTAGCGTATTGAATCCACAGAAATATGGGCATTTCTCTTCAATGAGATCAAGTAACTCAAATAATATCGACACTTTTTCGAGTATATATTCCTTGCCCTTAGATATATCAAATTGCCAATCCAGTGAGTAATTTACATTTAAAACAAAATTTATTTGTGATATAATTATTTGACTATGACCATGTTTTGAGGTAAATACCATTCTTGGCATATCAGGATTAATGTCATCTGGAATACCAATAATCTGAGGTTGAATATATAAATCTTTAAGTTTGTTTTCAAATTCAAAAGCATTTTTCCGAATGGATGGTTTTCTAGAAAAAACGATACTAAAGCTATTTTGTAAATATTTTGGCTCTTGAAACACTTTGTCCTCTTTTTATCTACTTAACAATTAATTCACTCTGATTTTATTTTGATTTGTTATCAATAAATCAAAAGATATATTCCATCTGTCTGATAACAGATATTCTTTATAACTTTACACACTGCAAAATTACACAAAACATAAGACACTGTTCATATACAAATAGAGTATGGTAGTTGCCATATTAAAATTTTATACAGAGCCTTGGTCAATAGTAATAACTGTAAATTTCACTCCTGACAATTGATAATCTAAAACTCCTTAATTAGTATGAAACTAGATTAACAAGAAATTAGATAATATCATATAACCTTAATAATTTTAATTTTAGCATTGTTCATACCATCCATCCACACTGAAATTACAGGCTTTCCTTCATCCAAAAATGCGTAGACGCGGAGCGGCTTGTCTTCAAAAATCGCTCTTACCGTATCAAATTATACTAAATAAGGTACAAGCAAAACTACTATTCACTGTAGCTTAGTAGCCAGTGAATCTACCCGTCAACTGTTATATTACTTAAAGCCGATGATGAGATTTGAACTCACGACCTACTGATTACGAATCAGTTGCTCTACCCCTGAGCCACATCGGCGTACATAGTCAAACATCGTAACATAATTTATTGATGATGGAACAAAATTCTCCAAAAAATCTCAACCCCCAACAATATGAACGTCTCAAAGCCGAAGCAGCCGCACCCTATCGGGGGTTAAGGCAATTTATTTATATTGGTGTCGGTGCTTCCGGCTTTATTGGTGCATTCGTTTTCTTTTTTCAACTCCTAGCAGGACGCGATATAGAACAAGCAGCGTCTAATTTCGCTATCCAACTAGGAGTAATTGGGTTAATGGTGTTTCTTTGGAAATGGGAAAACAGTAGGAATAAATGACAGACAAGAGGCAACTGGGAAGATAAATATTCCCCTGCCCCCTGCCTACTTGTCAGTTACCAGATATGGAGAATTAATTGCTTGAACACGACCAGCATTAACCAAGGCTTGATATACAAAAGCCGCAATTTCCGCTCTAGTTGCTTGACGCTTAGGTGCAAGCTCTTTAACAGTGGGATAATTAATAACTAATTGCCGTGAAGTTGCTGCTGCTACTGGACCAACTGCATAACTGGGAATTTGACTAGCATCAGTATAGAAGTTAATCACAGTCTGACCATTCGCAGTTAAACCCAAACCATTAGCTAAAGCTACCAAGGCTTGCACTCTAGGAATTTGTTGTTCTGGCTTAAAAGTTAAATCGGGATAACCAGATAGAAACGGACTACTAGAAGCAGTTTGAATGGCGCTATAAGCCCAATAATTGCTTTTAACATCTTTAAAAGCAATTCCTTGGCGTGTTGCTGAAGGTTTAAAAGCCTTATTTATGATAGCAGCAAATTGAGCGCGAGTTACAGGTTCATTGGGTTTAAAACTACCATCTGGAAAACCAGCGATAATATTTTTGGCAGCTAAAGCTTCAATGTAAGCTTTTGCCCAGTAACCTGTTTGCACATCTTTAAAAGCAGTATTTCCAGTATTTCCAGTATTGTTATCGGGAGGTGTAGTCACTTTAGCCGCGACAAAATCAACAGCACCAAAAATCCGCTTCTCGTTAATATCGTTACCAATAGCGACAATTTTGCTAGCTTTAGTAGCATTGTTCAAATCATAGCGAGCATTATCACGGATGAGATTGCCACCAGGATTTTCACTTGTACCCAGGTCAGGAACTGCACTAATAGTAGCGACAATACCATCCCGTTTATTACCGCGAATGGAATTTTTACGGAGGATAGGTTTGGCAGTTTCCGAGATAAAAAGACCGTCTGTGTTTTGGGTAATGTTGTTACTTTCTAATAAAGGTGTAGAACTACCACCAATTGCTACACCAAAACCAGTATCCTGAAATAAATTGCCACGAATCACACCTTGGGCAGATTTAGTTACAGAAATTCCATTGCCCTTATTTTTCAAAAAGATGTTATTTTCGATTTGGGGATTTCCCGTACCTGTCACAAAAATTCCTTCTCTGACACTGTTAATAAATGTGCTATTTTTGATCACCGGGTTACTGGATTCTACCCATACAGCCGTTCCCCGTGAATTCGGGTTGGTAAAAGTTAAACCTGTAATAATAGTGCTATTATTCGCTAACAGTGTAATATCCTGTCTGGCAAAAGTGCGACTAGTGTAATAACCACCACCGCTAATTAAGATTCCCTCACCCTTGTTAGACTCATTACCTTGAAGCGTCACTCCAGAATTGAGGACAAGAGGGAATGTTTCACCACTCTCTTTACTATAGTTCCCAGGGGCAACCTGAACAACTGTCCCGGCTGTAGCTTTAGAAAGGGCAAAGGTGATGGTTTTATAGGGGGCTGCTGTAGTTCCATTAGCGGCAGTATCTTTTCCAGTGGCAGAGTTAACGTAAATGACAGTGCCATTGGCTGGCACTTGGGCTGTTAAAGTTGGAGCAGCGCCAGCTTTAAGTTGACTGAGTATGAGGGTAGAACTACCAGCAACTAATAACAAAGCTGTCAGGCTGGTTTGTAAAGATAAACGAGAAATATGAAAACCCTGATTTTTCATTTTTTTAGTGAATAATGTGTTTAATGATGGTACTTTCACAAGAATGTAAGGTAACAGATGTACATCTGTAAAACCCATGACAAACTATACCGGATCATTATCACTTATTCCGCTAAAATTGTGATTAAAAAAAACAAAGTAACTTAACAGTTCAGTAACTTTTATAAGGGAAATGCCGAAAACCCTTGAAGATGTAGCTGACTAAGTCAGCTACATCTGTGCTTTAGACAAGGGATGAAGGCTAGAGGCTTTCCTTTATCCTGCATTGACATTAATTTAAAAATTTGAAATAATTTCAAATTTTAACTTACCTTTGGGGGTTAAAGTCCCCTGCTTCTACAAGCAGCGGGTTTTGCGTCGGGGTAAAATCCCCGTTGCAAAACGTAATTCTAAATTCTAAATTCTGCATTCTTTTAATC
>NZ_VIKY01000225.1:0-10580 GCF_009711925.1 Dolichospermum sp. UHCC 0352
TGCTTCGCCCCTACTAACCACTGACCACAATCCAAATTAATACTTGCTGTGTATTCATCTTCTATTTTTGATAGTCATTTTGATACTTTCTCCCCTCAAGAACCTCAACGCGCTCCGATTGGGGTATTTGACAGTGGTATCGGTGGGTTAACCGTACTGCGACAAATTTATCAACAACTCCCCAACGAATCAATTATTTATGTGGGGGACACAGCCCGCCTTCCCTATGGTATTCGTTCCCAACCAGAAATTCTCCAATTTGTCCGAGAAATCCTCCATTGGATGCAGCAGCAACGGGTGAAAATGGCAATTATGGCTTGTAACACCAGTTCGGCTCTGGCATTAGATATAGTCCGTCAAGAATTTAATTTCCCCATTTTAGGAGTGATTCTACCAGGGGCAAAGGCAGCAGTCCAACAAGGACAGCGCATTGGTGTCATTGCTACTCCAGCTACGGCTCAAAGCAATGCCTACCGTCAGGCTATTTTAGAAATTCAACCCCATGTCCAAGTTTGGCAGGTCAGTTGTCCCGAATTTGTGCCACTAATTGAACAAAATCGCATTCATGATCCTTATACTACTGAAATCGCCAAAACTTATCTAGAACCTTTGCTGAAGCAGGAAATAGATACTTTAGTTTATGGTTGTACCCATTATCCCCATTTGTCACCAGTTTTGCGATCGCTCCTCCCTACCCAAGTCAAACTAATTGATCCAGCAGTTCATGTAGTAGCTGCTTGCTCTCAAGAATTAGATATACTAGGAATTAAGAATATTCATCCACCAATGCCCACCCGCTTCGCTGTCAGCGGTTGTCCTCAGCAATTTACCCAGTCTGCTTGGCAGTGGTTAGGCTATACCCCAATGGTAGAACAAGTCTGTTTTGCTGATGCTGTCGTATAATAAGGGGAGAAAGAAGAAAGAAGAAAATTTCTCCCTCTCCCCTCTCCCCTCTCCCCTCTCAGTGACTATTCATAGCTTCAGTCACATTTGTCGTTAATCCTCTTTGCTGCTTGTACTTATCTTGGACAGCATCAGAATCGCTTTGAGAAAGACCTTTTTTGCCCGTTCGCTTGGCTAATGCTAATAATAAATACACACTAAATAAGTATCCAGCAGCTAAAATAAATATCATCATGGGCATATTTCCGTAAATCATTGTTCCCCCATCTTTAATTACTAAGGAAGGTAAAATTGCACACAAAACTAGCGAAACTTTAGTTAATCCAAGCACACCCTTGATAACTGTAGTTAGCTATACTAAACTTTCCAGTAGAAAATACATTTTCTCTGGTCCATTAATTTATTTTCTTTAATATCAACTTTCCCAGGCCATACATCCGACAGCAGTAAAATTGCTAAATAGCAGAATTTAACTGCGCTCATCAGCAGTCTACCTAGCCTGTGTTATTGACTTCACGCCCATTTAAATAGATCTACGCCAATACCCAACGTGCGCTGAATACGTTGAGTTACTTCCATAACTGGAAAAGCATAATTCAACTCAAAAGGCATGATTATCGCCGAGAATCTAGGAATTATTCCCATTTTTGCTTTGGCGACGAGTTATTTTAGACCCACAACACTAATTCGTAAAATCACTCAATAATGGTTTTACGTAGGAAGTGAATAAGCTGAAAAATTTAATATCTCTAGGTATTAGCCTAACACAGCCAGCCCGAATTTGAAGCTAATTTTTTGACTAAATTTAAAAAATTTTCGTTGCTGACAGCGAATTTGCGGTTGTTGGTAATGCGCGTTATTTTATTAACATTCTACCTTTGATAATTACGCAGAATTGGGGTGACAAGAAATGAAGCGACATTAAAAGAGCATTTATGATAACATATTTTTAATTCAATCTCCGAATAAATTAATAGATATTAAAAATCAGATTCCCAGAGGAAAACTTTGCGCTGACACTGGGTTATCTTAAAATTAAAGAATATGTAAACTTTCGTAACCTAAGCCAGAGTCCGCCTATCCATGACCCCAGCCACCTCCCTGTTTACCCCTGTGGAAGCAGACCTGCAAATACTAGCAGATAACCTTAAACAGCTAGTTGGAAATCGCCACCCCATTCTCTATGCCGCAGCCGAACACTTATTCGGTGCTGGGGGTAAGCGAATCAGACCTGCGATAGTGCTGCTGATATCGCGGGCAACCATGCTACAAGAAGATATTACACCGCGTCACCGACGACTGGCAGAAATTACAGAAATGATCCACACAGCCAGCTTAGTCCATGATGATGTAGTAGATGAGTCAGATGTCCGCCGTGGTGTACCGACAGTACATAGTTTGTTTGGTAATCGCATTGCTGTACTTGCCGGGGATTTCCTCTTTGCTCAATCCTCTTGGTATTTAGCAAATCTCAATAATTTGGATGTTGTTAAACTGCTTTCGGAAGTGATTATGGATTTAGCCGCTGGAGAAATCCAACAAGGGTTAAATCGTTTTGATGCTGATCTTTCTACAGAAACCTACCTGCAAAAGAGCTATTACAAAACAGCCTCATTAATTGCCAACAGTTCTAAAGCCGCTGGCTTAATTAGTGAAACATCCCTAGAAACTGCCGAACACTTGTACAGTTACGGTCGCCATTTAGGTCTTTCCTTCCAAATAGTAGATGATATTCTTGATTTCACCAGTTCCACAGACACCCTAGGTAAACCAGCGGGTTCTGACCTCAAAAGTGGCAACCTGACAGCACCAGCTTTATTTGCCTTGGAAGAAAAACCTGACTTGGCAGCCTTGATTAACCGAGAGTTTGCCCAAGAAGGGGATTTAGAAAAGGCATTGGCACTAATTCATGATAGTCGAGGTATCCAGAGAGCTAGAGAGTTAGCTGCTCACCATGGCAAATTAGCCACCGAGCATATTGGTATTTTAGAACCATCAGCATCCCGCGAAGCCCTGATGAATTTGACCGACTATGTCCTAAGTCGGCTCTACTAAGCAAAATTTAGGGCGATTTAAGGTTTGGGATTGAGGAGATTTAATATCCAAAATCCCAAATTTAGTTATGGATTCTTCCTCCTTCTAATTCTTCCTCCTGACTCCTGACTCCTGACTCCTGACTCCTAGTTAGGCAATATTGGGAGGAATTATTTTTTTGCCTTTAAATTCCTGTAATCGTTGCTGAATCAGCCTTTCTAGTTGAGAACGCCGCACTTCTACAGTATTTGTTATATTTCCTGGTGTTTCGATAAAAACTATGCTGTGTACTGGTTTCAGGGCTACCAATTGGAATAAAATTTGAGTAACATCCATGAGGGTTGGCAGCAAGTGAGGGTCACGCCCATCATCTGAGATTAGGGAAACATCTTGTATGGTAGGGAAAGCGTAAATAACTTGCTTTTCTATTCCTGGATTTGCGCGATTGCTCAATGTAGTTAAAACCCAATCCTGCTCAGAATTTTGGAGAATAAAGTATTGGTAGTGGTTTAACTTTTGGGCAATAGCGATTAATACAGGAGCGATTGATACCATAATCTGTGGTGTCACGCCATCCTGGGGTGCATTGTCTATCAGCAATTGAATTTGTGCTTCTAAATCCATCATGAGTTGTAAATGACTTTTGGATAATGGCTAAAACATGAGCGCAAAATATCCCACAAAATGGGGGTTCACAAGTTCAATCTTCTTACGCCACATATCCTCACTGTAGATTGGTTTGCGTTTGACTTGTACACAAAAACCATACAGCTATTATCTAAAGTCTGACAAGTCGTGTCCAAAGTATGTTAGGGTCTTTTTGAGAACTGGGACTATGAATTCAACAGCAATCGCAACTAATCAGGGGAAAATTTCTATCAGCGTGGAGGTCATCTTTCAATTCCTATTTAAGGAACTTCAACAGTCAACTAAGGCTTCGGAGCAAAATTGTCACGATGTATCTGTGAGAATTACTAACGAAGTTTTGCGGATTTGTAATGAAAGTAAACGCATTCAAACTTCCGGATCTGTAGAAAGTTCAGCCATGAGCCTAGCTAAACATCGGTTACAACAGTGTATCCGATACTATCAGTTAGGTTCAAGTCGTGGTAGGGTAGAATTACATAGCACATTGAGTGCTATTGTTTACCGTTATATTAATCCCCCTCACAAGCAATTAAGCTATCAAGGGCGGTTGACGATTATTGAAGATTTTCTCCAGAGTTTTTATCTGGAGGCTTTAAATGCTTTTAGAAGGGAGAACCAATTAGGTCTTACCTATCGTCCCCATACTCTCTTGGAATTGGGAGAATACATGGCATTTACCGAACGATATGGTAAACGGCGGATTCCCCTCCCCGGTAGGCAGCAACAGTTAATTATTCTGCGAGCGCAAACTTTTTCTAAACAGCAGCCTTTAGAAACAAGTGTAGATATAGAACAGGCATCATCTGGTGGGGGTGGTGAGTCTGACGGTTCTTGGGAAGAGCCAGCTATCCACCAATTGCGCTCGGCTATGGCAATGCAGCCCGAACCAGAAGAAGATACCCTGCGCTCGGTTGTGATTACTGAATTAATAGACTATTTAGCAGAAAAAGAACAATCCGACTGTGCTGATTACTTTGCTCTTCGTCTTCAGGATTTATCAGCACCAGAAATTGAGTCAATTTTGGGTTTAACATCTCGGCAGCGTGATTACTTGCAGCAACGGTTTAAATATCATTTAATTCGGTTTGCTCTTTTACATCGCTGGGAATTGGTACATGAGTGGTTAGAAGTTTCTTTACCAACTAATTTGGGTTTAACTCCAATTCAATGGGAAACTTATACAGCCCAGTTAGATAATAAAGAAAGATCCATCTTAGATTTGAAGCAAGCAGGAAAACCTGATGAGGAAATATCTAAGACTTTAGGCTTGTCAATGGCACAATTACAGAAACGTTGGTTTAAGATTTTGGAACAGGCTTGGGAAATTCGGAATTCCTTAGTGTCCGGATCTAGTGCATCTACCCATGAATGGTGACTTGTGAATCTTCACAAAATCATCAACTTGCTTGGGTATTGAAAAATTACAGATTCAGCACCTACTTGTACAGCTTGTTATAATGTGAGGAAATTGACGGGGTAGACATTCATTTCCAGATGGTAGCCAAATGATTGGTGAACTCAGATTGACAAGAAAAGCCCCAAACCTTTCAATTGGGAGAAATTCCTACTGTGCAAGAACGTTTCCAAGCTATTCTTAAGCGTCGTTTACAAGACCAAATAGAAAAAAATCCGCCGTTGTTCCCCTGGGAAACACAATCAGTGGACTATCCTGACTGTGTAGAAGAACAATCTCTGGGATTAGTTCCTGTTTGGGGGTGGACGGTCCACCAATCTAAGTTAAATTTACCGATTCCTTTGCCCGAAAAAGTTTTTTGGCAATTGTTGGCCAAATGTCAGGTTTTATTGACATCTTCCCTACCTCTGGGAGCTAAATTAGTTCAGGTGGTAGAAAGTATGTTTCCTACCGATACTCAAGTCATCAATGATTTGGCTGGGTTAGTGTTGAGAAGCTCTTATCGTTCTGCTGATACTTTGACAGCTGCGGCTGATGTTGAGAGCGATTATTTTGATTTATTACCACGTCAACAAATGGCATTGTCGTTAATGGCAGCCAAGCAACTGTTAGAAAATCTAACTTTGCCGATTTCATTTAATCAGCCACTGCTAGAAAGACAATGGCTCACTACGGTGGGGACTTTGAGTATTCGAGTAGAATTACGTAACTTAGGTAAATTTACGAAGTTGACGGTTCAGGGTGAATTACCTACATTGGGGATTTTACAACTCCAGGGTAATCCTACTCAAGAATTTGTGAGGTCTGAGACTTCAGAAATACCAATGATAGAGTTACAAATTGATAGAAATCAGCCAACTTATACTTTGGCAGTGGAGTTTCCCGAATTGGATCAACAGCCTTTATTGTTGGCTATTCAGGTGAAAATCTAAGGCAAATGCCATATCTAGGAATTAGATGGGAGCAATGGCAACTGATGTATAATAATCTTGATTAATTTTCTGGCTTTAAAACTTAATTCTCTTGGGAATCAACAATATTAATTAAAGGTGTATCTAGAACCCTAGCTATGATCAGGATACTTGTACTCTTAGGGAGTATACGGCTAGGATAAGGGGGTGAAGACAAGATAATAGTTTTCATACCTAGCATTGTGTCCGCAGCGTCTACATCATAGCTTTGGTTGTTTGAAAATGTTTAATTTATCCAGGATGAATCGGTTTTGGCGTTTATCGGTAGGTAATCAGTGGCAACAAACTAGAGGAAAATCTCCAACAAGGGAAGTGGAAGATTCAATTCCTTTACGAGTGCTGGTGATGGCTTTGGTAATTTTGGGGATTGTGGCCACGGATATTGCTGGTGAAACTCAATTTAGTCTGTGGACAGTACCATTAACTATGGTAGGAACGGGGTGGAGTTACTACCGTCGCCGTAGTTCTAATATTCCTGTGCAGTTCTGTATTGCGATGGGAATGTTATTGGCTTTGGGGGCTTTTTTTGGGCGGTTTATTGGTAATTGGAATGATACTCGGCTAAGTTTGGCGGAGTTATTGATTCAATTGCAGGTATTACATAGTTTTGATACGCCCCGACGCAAAGATTTGGGCTATTCGATTGTGATTGGGTTGATATTGCTGGGTGTGGCAGCGACGTTGAGCCAAACTATGACGTTTGCACCTGTGTTGCTATTATTTTTAGGAATATCTCTCCCCACTTTAGTGCTTGATTACCGTTCTCGTCTAGGGTTCAAGCAATCTACTTGGGAAAAATCTGCCAAAAAGAACAATTCTAGTTTCAATTTTAAATTTATAATTTTAAATTTTTTGTTGATTGTGGTTTTAGGACTGGGGATTTTTGCAATTTTACCCAGAGTTCCTGGTTATCAGATTCAGTCTTTTCCTGTGAGTGCGCCCCTGAACATTCCCGAAAATTTTACGGGGCGGAGTATTATTAACCCCGGTTATGTCCGTGAAGGCAAGGGTAATGGTCAAGGTAATGACAATTATAGTGGTAGTGGCTCAGGAAAAGCTGGTGAACCAGGAAAAATAAACAGTAATTTTTATTACGGTTTCAATAGCGAGATTAACCAAAACCTGCGGGGGGAAATGAAACCCAAGGTGGTGATGCGTGTGCGATCGCAAGCAGCAGGTTTTTGGCGCGTCCTGGCCTTTGACAATTATACGGGTAAGGGTTGGAAGATTTCCCGAAATGATCAAGTTACTACCCTCAGACAATCATCCTGGACTTCCCGCATTTCTATTGATTTTCCACCCTTGGCTACCCTCACCAAAGAGGTAGTGCAAACCTATAATTTGGTGACAGAGTTGCCTAATCTGATTCCGGCAATGTCCTATCCCAAAGGTTTGTACTTTCCCACACCAATGATAGCGGTTGATCAAGAAGATGGTTTACGTGCGCCAGTACAGTTATCAGAAGGGCTAACATATACCGTAGTTTCGGATGTTCCTTACCGCGATCGCTCTTTATTAGGTAAAGCATCAACTAAATATCCAGCCAATATTAAAAACTATTACCTGCAAATCCCGCCAAAAATTGCCGATAAAGTCCGCAAACGAACTGAAGAAATACTGGCTAGTTATGATCAACAAAGGGTTTCCCGTTCTCCAGGGACGAAAAGCCTAGATTCAGCTTATGAAAAAGCTCTTTACTTAGCCCAGTATGTTAAACAAAATTACACCCTACCGACAAATCCTTTAGATTTGCCTTATTTGAATGAAAAGGATGACTTGGTAGAAAGCTTTTTATTCAAAAATAAAGGTGGTTATCCAGACCATTTTTCCACTGTATTAACGATTATGCTACGTTCTGTAGGTATTCCATCACGGCTAGTGGCGGGATTTGCCCCAGGAGAATTTAATCCGTTCACAGGGATGTATGTCGTCCGCAATACTGATGCCTATGCGATGACAGAAGTTTATTTTCCTAAGTATGGCTGGTTTACCTTTGATCCAATTCCTGGCCATCCTTTAATTCCCCCTTCGATAGAAGAAGATCAGACTTTTAGTGTGCTGCGGCAATTTTGGAATTGGGTGGCTGGTTGGCTACCTTCACCAATTACAGCTATTTTAAATACTGTATTTGGGACGATATTTAGCTGGTTATTTCAAGGAATAGCTTGGTTTTTGGCTTTATTTACCAAAGGTTGGTTAGGCATATTAACCGGTTTAATTGTCGGTACAATCGCCGCTTTTTTCGGTTGGTTGACTTGGGGACAATGGCGCAAATGGCTTAATATCCGGTTGTTAAAGAAGTTATCTCCAATGGAAAGACTTTACCAACAAATGCTGCAATGGACTGCTAAACAGGGTTTAGGTAAGCATCCTAGTCAAACACCTCTGGAATATGCCCAGTTTTCATATCAACACCATTCTCCAGAAATAGCAAAAGTAATAGATGAAATTTGTCATGCTTATGTGAGTTGGCGTTATGGTAGACATACTCCAAACTGGCAGCAATTACAACAAAGATGGCAAGCATTGAAGAAAGTTGATAAAAATCGCGTTTCTTGATCATTCGGGGCATTTACAGCACTTTCCGGTGTTATGAGGTACTTATGTAGCGGGCAAGATGCCCGCACTACAAGAGTTTCATAATTCAAGTTTGTACCTCATTAGAGCGAAATCTGCTGGATAAATGCCCATTCCCAGCTTGAAAAAGCTCATCTTGCCTATATTATTTTCAATTCACAAGAAACATTTACTAGCTTAGATGGATATAATCTTGCATATATCATAGGGAGTATTTTTAGGAGATTTGGCCGATAACACAGCTAAAAAAAGCATAAGTTATGAAAAAACTCAGATTAACGGGGGTTAAATCGTTGTAACTCCCATTCTTTAGCGATAACATGGAAATAAGTTTGCTACAAGCTTTTCATTTCTCGTTTAGCTGAAATTTTTTTTATGGAAATTCAATTAATCAATATCGGGTTTGGTAATATCGTCTCTGCCAACAGAGTCGTTGCCATCGTTAGTCCAGAATCTGCTCCCATTAAACGCATTATCACCGATGCTAGGGATAGAGGTCAACTGGTTGATGCTACCTATGGACGACGGACTAGGGCAGTGATTATTACTGATTCTAGTCATGTTATTCTCTCTGCGATTCAACCAGAAACCGTAGCCAATCGGTTTGTGATTTCTCGTGATCATCATGTTGTAGATAATTAATCATTGGCATAATTATCAACCCAACTCTATTTGTACCATATCGGCTGTACTATGTGAATTAGACTGGTTTTCTGTCACCAGTGCTACAAATTCTTTAGTCTTGATGCTATTTTGAAGAGTGAGGATAAGAAATACTGCCGCAGAGGCTGATACCGTAGGTATTTAACCATCTCAAATCCCAAATTCAAAATAGTATTAGTTATTTTAGTCGCTAAAACAAGACTAAGGAATCATTTGTATTTATTAATTCACTTTTTTCACGGATAATGCAAGTTTTACCTACCCATAATGGTGCAAATACGAAAGAATGTCCGCCTCTGGGCAAACTAATTGTTTTAACCGGTCCGAGTGGAGTCGGCAAAGGTACGTTAATGAATGAAATTCTCCGGCGTTATCCAGAATTGCATTATTCAGTATCTGCAACGACTCGTTCACCTCGTCCGGGAGAAATCAATGGTAAAAACTATAACTTTATTAGTCGGAGTCAGTTTGAACGGTTAGTTACTCAAGGCGAATTTTTAGAATGGGCAGAATTTGCTGGTAACTGTTATGGTACGCCCCGTGAAGCTGTTTTGAACTATATTCAGTTGGGTAAGTTGGTGTTGCTAGAAATTGAACTAGCAGGAGCAAGACAAATCCGTCATACATTCCCTAGTGCCCTGAGTATTTTTATTTTGCCACCTTCATTTGCAGAACTAGAAAACCGCATTCGTGGACGGGGACAAGATTCGGAAGAGGCTATTTCTCGTCGTTTGCAACGTGCTGAAGAGGAGATTGCCGCTGCTAACGAATTTGATATAAAAATTATCAATGATGATTTTGAGCAAGCTTTAAAGGAAATAGAGATAGCTATTTTTGGTTCAGAGTCTCCTCTATGAAGACACGAAGATTTTAATGCAAGTAATCAATGAACAATAGGTGACATACTCCACACACTCCCTTATGCCTTGCGGTCCCGTAAGGGATACAGGTGAGTGTGGGCTTCTCGGCGACTCTTCTATGAAGACATTGACCGAGCTTTAAGACCGTGCGCCCCACGGTTCTTGATATTAATTGAAGCATTCAAATCCCGGCACAAACTGACCTTACAGTTAGGGCAATTGTGCGTTCTTTGGGATAGCGGCTTTTTAACTTTGTGACCACCCTTCGGCAAGCTCAGGGCATCGCAACTAGAGCATTCTTGGCTTGTCCCGTTTGGATTTACAGCGATTACTTTCAAACCAGCATTCTCGGCTTTGTTTGAAAGAATCGTTATAAATTGTCCCCAACCGGCATCGTTAATACTTTTTGCCAACCATGTTCTAGCGAGTCCTTTTATATTCAACTTTTCCACAGCTACTACATCGTACTTTTTGAGTAGATTGTTTGCAGTTTTAAAGTGGAAATCTTTG